>JAZSAE010000049.1:0-22244 GCA_045601705.1 Clostridia bacterium
ATATCACTTTGTCTTTTAGCACGTTGTTTTCTTGCCAAATTTTTGTTTTCTTTCTTAATCATTGTTTACTCCTTATTTCGCGCCTTTTGCACCGGCTTTACTTTCTTTACGACGTACACGTTCACCACGATAACGAATACCATACATATGATATGGTTCAACTGGACGCAAGTCACGAATTTTACCAGCAACTAAACCGACTTTTTCTTTATCAATACCGTTAACTGAAACAACAGTACCAACACCTTCTTTACCTAAGTTCAAATCATTAACTTCGGCAGGGGTTAAAATCTTAAACTTGATGCCAGGTTCACATTTAATTTCAATTGGATGTGAGAAACCCAAATTTAAAACTAAATCTTCACCTTTCAAACTTGCTTTATAACCAACACCATTCAAAATCAAATATTTAGAATAACCTTCGGTTACACCAATAATCATATTTTGAATTAAACGATTGTATAAACCATGCAAAGAACGACTTAAATTTACATCATTTCCACGAGTAACTTTAATTTCGTCATTTTGAATTTCGACATCAATTGGTGTACGAATTTCACGTGACAAAGTATTATTACCTTTGGTTACGGTAACGATACGGTCCGCATAAGTAACTTGCACTCCTGCGGGAATTTTAATGATAGTTTTTCCAACTCGACTCATTTGTCCCTCCTTACCAAACCCAAGCGAGTACTTCCCCGCCCAAGTTCATTTCTCTTGCTTGTTTATCGGTCATAATACCTTTTGAAGTTGAAATCAAAGCGATACCTAAACCTGACAATACACGTGGTAATTCTTCAACACCAGCATATACACGTAAACCAGGTGCAGAAATACGACGCAAGCCTTGAATTACTTTTTGTTCGCCATTTTCCATTTTGAAAGTAACTTTCAACATTTTTTTACCATCACTGGTTACATTTTTAACGTCTGCGATATAACCTTCTTTTTTCAATACTTTAGCAATTTCTGCTTTGATATTTGAATGAGGTACTAATACGCTTTCATGACGAGCACGGATTGCATTACGAATACGTGTTAACATATCAGCGATTGGATCAGTTGTAACTACATTTGCCATCTTCTTTCTTCTTCTCCTTTTACCAACTTGATTTCTTAAATCCTGGAATTTCACCATTTGCGACTTTTTCTCTGAAACATACACGGCAGATACCATATTTTTTTAATACAGCGTGTGGACGACCACAAATACTGCAACGAGTATAATCACGAACTTTACATGGTTTTCCGTTTAAACGGCCACCACGTGCTTGTTTTTGTTTTAACGCAGCCCTAGCCATTATTTAACCTCCTTTCTGAAAGGCAAGCCCAATAAATCCAATAATTCTAGGCTGTCTTCTTTATTCTTCGCTGTGGTAACAATAGTAATATCCATACCACGGACTTTTTCAATTTTTTCATAAGAGATTTCTGGGAAAACTAATTGTTCTGATAAACCAAAGGTATAATTACCAAATTGGTCAAAACTCTTACGTGATAAACCTGAGAAGTCACGAACACGAGGTAAAGCGACAGAAACAATTTTATCAAAGAATTCGTACATTATTTTATTACGCAATGTAACTTTTGCACCATTCTTTTGACCTTCACGAATTTTGAAGTTTGAAATACTTTTCTTAGCAGTAGTAATCATTGGTTTTTGACCAGTAATCATACCTAATTCTTCAACAGCAGCAGTCAATGACTTTGTATTGTCTTTAACATCGCCTAAACGAGTATTAACAACAATTTTTACTAACTTTGGAACTGCATTAACATTACCATATTTAGAAACTAAATTTGGAACAATTTCTTTAACGTATTTTTCATGAACACGGTTAAGAAATTTTGTTGCAGATTTAGTTGTTTTGGTTTTCTTTGCTTCTGCCATTCTTATTTACCTCCCGTTTGTTCAACTGCTTCTGTTTTCTTTGCAGTTGTTTTCTTAATTGTAGATTCAGCTACGTGTTTAACTTCACGACGTTGTAATGGTTTCTTTGCTACTTTTTCTGTACTTTCAGCAGCTTCTTTTACAGGTTCAGCATCTTTTGCTTTTGCTTTAACGAATTTCTTGTCCAAAACATTACCACATTTTTTACAAATACGGTGTTTAACATCGCCTTCAATTTTGTGACCAACACGGGTTGCTTTGCTACATTTACCACAAATAATTTGAACGTTAGAAATATCGATTGAACCTTCCATTTTTTTCAATTCAGATTTTTCACCTTGTTTACGCATTTTTTTGTGTTTAGTAACAATATTAACACCTTCTACTTTACAAGTATTTTTTTCAGCGTTAACTGCGATAATTTTACCTTTTTTACCTTTGTAGTTACCAGCCAAAATTAAAACTGTATCACCTACACGAACATTAACTTTATTAACTGTATTCATTACAATACCTCCGGTGCTAAGGAAACAATTTTCATATAACCTTTTTCACGTAATTCACGAGCAACAGGTCCAAAGATACGAGTACCTTTTGGGTTGCCATCTTTATCAATAATAACAGCTGCGTTGTCGTCAAAACGGATTACTGTACCATCTGGACGTTGAGTTGGTGATACAGTACGAACGATAACACATTTAACTACATCACCAGACTTAACTTGACCGTTAGTATCACAGTTACGTACTGATGCAATAATTGTGTCACCAATTCCTGTTGAACGGCGCCATGAGCCACCTACGTTATGGAACGCGTGCAAGGTTTTTGCTCCTGTATTATCTGCACAATTCAAGATAGTTTCTTGTTGAATCATCTCATTTTCCCCCTTACTTAACCTTCTCTATAACACGTACCAGACGGAAATATTTATCTTTTGATAAAGGTCTGGTTTCCATAACTTCAATGGTGTCACCGATTGAACATTCATTGTTTTCGTCATGGAATTTGAAGCGTGAAGTTTTAGTTACGACTTTTTTATAAATTGGATGTGGAACTTTACGTGTGATTTCAACAACACCCGTTTTTTCCATTTTATTGGAGACAACTACACCACGTAAAACTTTACGACGGTTACGAACATCTTCTTGTTTTACTACTTTAACCTTTGGAGCTTTTGATGCTGCTTTTGGTGCAGCAACTTTTGCTTCGGTAGCCTTTGTTGCAGTAGTTTTTGTTGTTTTTGCTGCTGCTTTGGCTGTAGTTTTCTTAACTTCTGTTGTTTTTGCATTTGTAGCCATTATTTAGCCTCCCTTATTTTAAGCACGGTCAAAATGCGCGCAATGTCTTTCTTAACTGTTTCTAACTGTTTTGGATTTTTTAATTGACCAATTGAATGTTGGAAACGTAAATTGAACAATTCTTGTTTTTTGGATTTATACGCAGCATTTAATTCGCTATCTGTCATATCATGATAAATTTTTGCTTTATCCATTTGCTACCTCCACTTTTTCAGACACAACCGCATTTTGTTGTTCGCGGGTGATAATCTTGCATTTTACCGACAACTTATGCATTCCTAAACGCAATGCTTCACGTGCATCGGCTTCTTTAATTCCTTGAATTTCATACAAGACACGTCCTGGTTTAACAACTGCAACCCAGAATTCTGGATTACCTTTACCACTACCCATACGAGTATTAGCGGCTTTTTTAGTAACAGATTTGTGTGGGAAAATATTGATATAAACTTTACCACCACGTTTTGTGAAACGAGTCATTGCAACACGAGCTGCTTCAATTTGGTTTGAAGTAATCCAGCCTGGTTCTGTTGCAACTAAACCGATATCACCGTATGTTAATTTGTTACCACGTGTTGCTTTACCACGCATACGACCACGTTGAACCTTACGTCTTTTTACTCTTTTAGGCATTAACATTGTCAGTTCCCTCCTTCTTTGCTAATTTTGGTACAAAAGATTTTGAATAACCACCAGAATTTTTCATTGGATTCAAAGCTTTCTTTTCGCCACCTTCGTATTTACGAGCGCTGTAACCAGCATTTGAACGACCATGAAATTTTCTTTCTTCACGGTTAAAGTTTGGACGTGATTCACGAGTTGGACGAGCTACTTCACCACTGCGAACACGTTTACCTTTAACTTCACCGTTACAAATCCAACATTTAACACCGATCACACCAAAAGTTGTTGATGCTTCAGCGAAACCATAATCAATATCACTACGCAAAGTGTGTAATGGTAAAACACCTTGTTGATAGTGTTCAGAACGTGCAATATCTGCACCATCTAAACGACCTGATAATTGAACTTTAATACCAGTAACACCATTTTTCATTGCTTTTTGGATAGCCATTTTCATAGTACGACGCCATGCCATACGACGTTCCAATTGACTAGCAATTGATTGTGCTACTAAATCAGCGTTAATATCTGGATTTTTAATTTCTTTAACGTTGATTTCTAAAGTTTTTGAACCAACAATTTTTTGTAATTTTTGATTCAATACTTGAATGTTTGCACCTTTTTGTCCAATTAACATACCAGGTTGTGAGGTATAAATATTAACTGTAACAATAGAATTGCGACGTTCGATTGCAATACGAGAAATACTGCAATTATTTAAACCGGCTTTCAAACCATATTCGTCATTTAACAATTTACGAATTTTATGGTCTTCTAAAATGTAAGTAGCAATTTCTTTTTTTGGAGCTACCCAAGTAGCATTCCAATCTTTATTGATACCTGTACGAAAGCCATTAGGATTAACTTTTTGTCCCATTATTTAGCCTCCTTTTTTGCAGCCGTGGTTTTTGCAGTAGTAGTCTTTTTTGCTGCAGTTGTTTTCTTTTCAGTAGATACTGCCTTTGTTCCCAAAGGTTTAACAGTATTTGGTTTATCAGCTACTGGTTTTTCTGCCTTAGTTACTGGAATAGCTTTTGCTGTAGTTTTTACAGCAGTTGCTTTTGCAACTGTAGCTGTAGTTGCTTTTTTTGCAGTTGCTGTTTTAATCACAGTAGCCTTTGTTGCTGTTGCTGTTTTTGTTGTTGCAGATGCTTTTTCTGCTACTGTTTTTCCAGCTGCTTTATTAACATTTTTTTGACCAACTTTCAATTCATCTAAACGAACGGTAATATGGCAAGAACGTTTCAAAATACGATCTGCACGACCACGAGCACGTGGCATCATACGTTTCATTTGTGGAGCATTTGTTGCATAACATTCAGCAACAAACAAATTGTCTTTTGGCATTGCAAAATTGTTTTCAGCGTTTGCTGCAGCACTATTTAAAACTTTCAATACAACAGGACTAGCTGATTTATTTAAGTTTTTCAAAATACTAACAGCATCTTCATAAGATTTACCGCGAATTAAATCTAAAACAAACTTAACCTTAGAATTTGGAATACGAATATAACGTGCAATTGCATAAGGACGTTTGTCACGATTTGCTTTTTTGCGTTCTGTTCTTTCTTTAATTCCTCTGCTCATTTTGTTACCTCTCTTAACCTTTTTTACCTTTTGCTGCAATGGCTTTAATACCGCCATGAGATTTAAAAGTACGTGTTGGCGCAAATTCACCTAATTTATGACCAACCATTTCTGATTTTACATAAACTGGGATGTGTTTACGACCATTGTGAACTGCAATTGTGTGTCCTACAAATGCTGGTAAAATTGTACAAGCACGACACCAAGTTTTTAAAACTTTTTTCTTACTTTGGTCGGCGTTCATTTCTTCAATACGACGCACTAATTTTTGATTTACGTAAGGTCCTTTCTTAATACTTCTACTCATTATTTATCCCTCCTGCTTAAAATAAAGCGATTCGATGGTTTATTTTGTTTACGAGTCTTGTGACCCAAAGTCTTTTTACCCCATGGAGAAACAGGAGAAGCAAATCCGACAGGAGATTTACCTTCACCACCACCGTGTGGGTGATCACATGGATTCATTACAACACCACGAACGGTTGGACGAACACCCATATGGCGTTTACGACCTGCTTTACCTAAAGCAATCAATTCGTGATCCAAGTTACCGATACGACCGATTGTTGCATAGCAAGCTTCTGGAACACGACGAGTTTCACCTGATGGCATTTTTAAAATTGCATAACCATTATCACGACCTGCTAATGTTGCATACATACCAGCAGAACGAGCAATTTTTGCGCCAGCACCAGGTTGCATTTCAATATTGTGAACCATTGAACCAACTGGAACTGCTGATAAAGGCATTGCATTACCAACTTTAACTTCAACTTTATCACCAGCAATAACTTTGTCGCCTTTTTTCAAGTCTAATGGTGCAATAATATAACGTTTTTCACCATCAACGTAATGTAATAAAGCAATATTTGCAGTACGGTTTGGATCATATTGAATTGAATCAACAACTGCTGGAACCATACGTTTGTCACGTTTAAAGTCGATAATACGATAATGTTGACGGTTTCCACCACCAATATGTCGTGTAGTAATACGACCATAAACGTTACGACCACCAGTCTTTTTCTTTGTTGTTAACAAACTTTTTTCAGGTTTTGCGTTTTTGTCAATTTCTTCAAAAGTTGAAACGGTCTTAAAACGAGAACCTGCACTTCTTGGATTAAATCTCTTAATACCCATTCTTCACACTCCTTATTGCAAACTCTCGAAAAACTCGATTGGTTTGCTCTCCTTTGTTAATTGAATATAGGCTTTTTTCCAAGCCGATTGACGGCCTTCATGTTTGCCTTGACGTTTAACTTTACCTTGATAATTGATAGTAGAAACTTTTTCTACTTTAACGTCGAAAATTTCTTCAACAGCATTTTTAATTTGCATTTTGTCCGCATCTGGATGTACCACAAATCCATATTTTTTGGATTTAATTGAGGCGACACTCTTTTCACTAACCAAGGGACGAATAATTACATCATGAGCAATCATTTTGCACCTCCATATTGTTTTTCAATAGTCTTAACGGCATCAACCGAAAGAACTAAGACACGGTGATTAACGATGTCCATTACTGATAATTGTTCACCTGTGGTAACTTCAGCATGTGGAATGTTTTGTACAGCACGGATAAATTCAATATCATAAGGATTTACGAACATTACCGATTTATTATCTAATTTTAATTTTTCGATCATATTAGCAACTAATTTTGTCTTTGATTCTTTTAATTTTAAATCTTTAATTACTAACAATTCAGCATCAGCTAATTTAGCAGAAATTGCAGAAACAAATGCTGCAGCTTTTTTCTTTTGATTAATTTTAGTTGAGAAGTCACGTGGCTTTGGAGCAAATACTACACCACCACCTGTAAATTGTGGACCTTTTGTTGTACCTTGACGTGCGTTACCCGTACCTTTTTGACGATATGGTTTCTTTTTATGTCCACGAACTTCTGACATCAACAAAGCAGATTTAGTACCTTGACGTTGGTTGTTATTTAAAGCAACAGCAACTTCATGAATCAAAACTTCATTACGATCAGCACCAAAAACTTCTTTACTAACCTCTAATTCTTCAACTTTCTTTCCTGATTTATCAATAACATTAATTTTCATTTGTTACCTCTCATAATTGCACTTTTTGCTTGTTGAACAGTAACAACGCGACCACTTGGACCAGGAATGCTACCTTTAATCATTAAGCAATTTTTTGCAACATCGACTTTTACAATTTGCAAGTTTTTTACAGTAACTTGTTCATTACCATAATGACCAGCCATATGTTTATTTTTCCAAACACGACCTGGGAAAGTACGACCACCCATCGAACCTTGAGCACGATGAACAGGACCACCACCATGAGACATACGTCCACGTGCATTATTCCAACGTTGAATTGCACCAGTTGTACCACGACCACGAGTGTTTGAGGTTACATCAACCAAATCACCAGCAATAAAAACATCACATTTAATTTCTTGTCCTAATTGATATTCTGCTGGATTTTCAGTAACAAATTCTCGCAAAACTTTTTTAGGAGTTACACCAGCTTTTTTAAAGTGACCTTCCTTCGGTTTTGTGGTTAAACTTTTTCTTTGTTCAATTGCACCGATTTGAATTGCGTCGTATCCATCAGTTTTTTGTGTTTTAATTTGAGTGACATAGTTAGGTGTAGTTTCAACAACGGTTACAGGAATAACTTTACCTGTTTCATCAAACAACTGTGTCATGCCAATTTTTTTACCAATCATATATTTCTTCATTGTGCACTACCCTTATAACTTAACTTGAATGTCAACGCCAGCAGGCATTTCCAAACGAGTTAACGCTTCTACGACTTTTTGATTTGGATTGTAAATATCAACCAAACGTTTGTGAGTACGTGATTCAAATTGTTCACGACTATCTTTGTATTTGTGCGGACTGCGAATAACCGTTACAACTTCACGAACGGTTGGCATCGGCACGGGCCCAACAATTTTAGCCCCATTTCGTTCTGCGATTTCACGAACACGACCACATGCTGCATCAACAGCTTGATAGTCAAATCCTGACAAGCGCACACGAATTTTTTGTTTCTTTTCTGCCATTTTCTTCTCCTTATTTATTTTTATCATATTTGGGTTTCCTGTCGTTAGCCGTGTGTTTCTTTTTTTACACACGCAACAGGCTTGCCAAACGCAGATTTAATATTATACGGTTTTAACTATCCAATGTCAACACTTATTCTCTACTTCGACGACGTAATTGACGTTTTAATCTTCCAGACAAAGCACCTGTAATTACTGCACCTGTAAACAAAATTGCAGTAATAATAAAATAAGGAATTGTATTGAAATTAAATATTGTAAATTCTTGTTTTTTCTCATTCTTAATTTCTAATTGATAATACCTATTCTTTAATAAGTTGGTTGCTGTATTGATTCTATTACGATTTGTCATAATATTGTCGATATCATTTTTGATTGTTATTAAATCAACCAACAAATTATCGAACTCACGACTTTCATATTTTGTTTTTTCCAAACTATCACAAATCAAAATCCATGTACCAAGTTCTGCTAAATCTTTTTCTAAATCAACTTCTTCTAATCCTTCGTATGCTTTTTCCAATTTATGACGAATTTTCGAAATCAAGAGACAATGCTCATTATTTAATACATAACGAGCTTCAATCAAGCATTCTTGTAATTTTTGCCAACTTTCCTTGGTGTAGTTAACTTTTTGAAGAGAGTCACATTCAGTAACTAACAAACCAAGTGGACCATATTGAGATATATCGACTTGCAAAGTTTCTGCTACATCACGCAAATCATGCCATACTGTTTGTGGATCTTTATTAGATTGATAATTTAAAACTAATTCTGCTTCTTTGATTAAAGTTTTAAAGCGACTAACCAAATCGGTAGCATTTTCAGCATACTTATAGTCTTTTTCTTCAAGTTGCATAACGTGATTAACTAAATTTGCCAAGCCAACTGTCCAATTTTGGTCTTCTAAATATTTATCATAACCTGTACTGTTAGAAAAAACAACATTAAAAACTATGTTTGACATATTATTTAAGTTAGTAATATAGTCATTTAAAATATAATCATAAGTGTCGTTATAATTAAGTTTATCGGCATTGTAGTAATATTTTTTGTAATCTTCCCAAAAATCAAGCTTAAAACGCAAGCTATAATCAACAACTTTAACATATTTTTTTGCTCTATCAACTTCGGTTGTCAAAGGTATGTGATATATTTCACTTTTAATATCACTTGCAAAAACAGCATTATAATTTGATACAGAAATATGCTCCCACTCTAGAAACGAAGTCGCTGGTTTTACATCAGGAAACAAATCCTCGAATTCTGGATAAATAGTTTCATCATTATTTTTATAAACATAGGCAACAACACTTTGTCCATCGCAATTAAAAATAGATGGTTGTGCGTTAGTATAAACAGGAATCGTAACTAACCAACCAGAAGGCTTACTTGTTGCATTTGTACAAATTGATTGGTTATGAATTGCATCTACACCAATATCGGTTACAGTATCTGCGATATAAAGTCCGTTTTGTGCACGAGCACCCCAAGCCCAATCTACAATTTTTGTAACACTGCCTGGAACTTTATCCATTTCACAACCTGACAAAATTAAAGTATCATTTTTTGCATTTTCAGTTGCTAATAAACAACAACGTGTACTATCTAATTCATAAAGTGGATTATCATTTGAAATGATGAAATCGATTAAACCAGTTAGTTCAGACAATGCCAAACGTTTTTCAACATCCAAAACAACATCATTTCCTAATTTTAGAGTTACAACATTTAAACAATTTAAGAACGTATCTTTCGGCAAGTCGACATTACTATCAAGTTGTAAAGTTTCCATCCCCAAACAACATTGAAACGCACCGTCAGAAATTTCTTGGATATTCGCCGGAATATGAAGATTTTTTAGCGATATACAATTTTGAAAAGCATAAGCACCAATTGATGTTAAACCTGTACCAAAATCAATAGTTGACAAAGTAACACAACCAGAAAACGCACCACTCTTTTGTTCTTTATTCCCCATAATTACTGTAACACTCTCTGGGATAACTACTTCAGTTAATGCCGGATGATTCGTAAAAGCATTTGCACCAATTTTAGTTACAGGATATGTTACTTCGCCATATTGAACAGTTGCTGGAATTACACAGCTCGTTGCTTTATTATCAATAAATTTATCAATTGTTACCTGCTCATTCTCTAATGAAAAATGAAATTTTTCTGATTGATCAAACTCAAGATTTTCATCATCTCGATGGTTTAATACAACAAATACACACAAGGCAACTACAGCAAGAAAAAAAATCGCAGAAAAAACAGCAAGTACGGTTTTAATACGACCAGCATTGCTTCTTATATATGTTTTTGAAGTTTCCTGTGTATAACTCATACTCACCTCTTAAACATAGAAAATCTTCATATTTAACATAAATGAAATTGCTTGAATTAAGTAAGACAAATTGATATGAATGTTCTTTGGTGTACAATCAATCACAATATTATTACCGTCTTTACGACATCCATATTGCTTCAAAATTGCAACCAAGTTTTTAATTACGTCAGGTTCTGAAAGTTCAAATATTTGATCAAGCTCTTTTAAGGTTGCACCTTCATCACTTAAATAGAAACGTCCATCATTTGTAACAATTAAATAAATTTCGTATAAACCTGAATTTGTTTTATACATAGGAACAGCGATAGGATATTTTTGGTTGTTGATTTTTCCAACCTTAATTCTATCACGGAAAAATTTTTCTAATTGTGCTTCTAATCCCATATATTTAATTATATACTAAATATTTTATAATTTCAAAATACATTTTACAGCTAAGTCAAAAAGGTGTTCTCGCATATCATTACGTGAATGCCAGTTTCGATAATCCCATCCTTCTTTATGGACAACATCACCAGCATACAAAAGGACTGCACAATCTAACTTTTTAAATTGCGCAACAGCGTAATATGCCGCACATTCCATTTCTACCGTAGCACACCCCTCCTGACGACGCATTTCAACTTTGTCAGGTGTTTCACGGAAAGATGCGTCAGTTGTCCAAGTCTTAACTTCAATATAATCTTCATTTTCTGCTTGTAAACAATTTACTACTTTTTGACGTACATCTTCGTTAATCAAAACTTCACGTGCTGGTGGTAAGTAATGATAACTTGTTCCTTCATCACGCACAGCAGCCGTAGCGAGTAAAATTTTTTGACCTGTAATTGAATCATCCAAAGTGCCTGCACCACCACAAACCACAAATTTTTCAACACCCATAGCTGACAAAATTTCCAGCATACGTGCCGCCTGTGGTGCACCTAACGGACATAATAAAACATAAATTGATTCACTTGGCGTATCTAATTGATAAACTTCAGGACGTTTACCTTCAATTCTTAACTTAAATGCTTCAAAGATTTTATAACTTGTTTCCATTTTTACAACAACATCTTGAAAGTACGTAATTAAACAACGCTTAATTTGTTTACGTTTAGGATAGATATCTGTTTTAACTTTTGTAATTGAATTTTTACTAGCATCATATTCCAAAATAGGAAATGCTTGTGGCGTAATTTTATTTTTTATTTCTTTAGCTACGACACGTTCTTCTCCGTTAATAGTTAGCATTGTTCGCATTGTTGTATCATTCATACAAAAATGTTACCTTTCTACTACTTTTTTTGCAAGCATATTTATAGGTGGTGGAAACTTTTTTACACACTTTTCTAAGTGCTGGTCAAGACGGATTAAGTTTAATTGCAACAGCTGTCTTACCTGTTTTATTTCCATTTTTTGTTATTACAAGTTTAATACTCAATTTAACAAATACAACAAAACCTTGGTTTGTAATAATCTTGGCTTATTGTTCAGGATACCCAAATGGCGTACGTTTAACACAAAATTTATACTTAAAAAAACGTATCGACTTAAATCAAGCGAAAAACCTTGCTATTGTCACTTCAACACCCAGTCCTATTTTTGTTATTGCAACTGCAGGTTCTGTTTTTTTAAAAGACGTAACTTTAGGCTGTGTGATATTTTGTTGTAGTATATTTGCCGCACTAATTAACGGTTGGTTATGGCATCAAAAAAACAACTCGCAAGCCACCACCCTATATCTTCTAAATAAAACTCATTCATCACTAAATTTCTTTCAGGCATTAAGTGATGCTCTAACCAATGCAACCACAGCAATTGTAAACGTCTGCGGTGTTGTGTTATTCTTTTATATCTTGACACGATTACTATGTTTACCTGCATTTTTATCTGGCTTATTAGAAATGACCACAGGAGTATCGCAAACCCTAAACCCTTTTTTAATTCAATTTTTTGTAACCTTTGGTGGCTTTTCGATAGCAATGCAACAACAATTATTTATGCAACATTTCCAAATTAAATTAGGTACGTATTTGTTATATAAAATTACACACGCAGTTTTAGCCTGTGCATTGCTGTCTGTTTATTTTTTATTTCTGAATTAAGTAAATCCAAGCACGCCCATATCGTCGTTTATCAATCAATTGTGGATGGTCAAATTCTCGGTCAGTTTCGAAGACAATGATTCCCTTTTGAATAGCGTTAATTGCCTGTTCTCCAAAATTGCTTTCATAAGGTGGGTCTAAAAAAATTAAATCATATTCACCTTGAATCGCTGATAAATAATCCTTTTGTGACACACTCCAATTGTGCCAAATTTTTCCAATGTTTTTTTTGATTGTTGTAACAGATTTACTATCACAATCATTAAAATGAACAAAACTTGCTCCACGAGAAAGACATTCAATACCATACGCACCAGTCCCTGCAAACAAATCTAAAACACGTATTTCATTAAAATCAAGATAATTACTTAGTATATTAAAAACATTTTCCTTCACTCTATCTGTTGTCGGTCGTGTTGTCGTCGAATAATATTCGACTAGTTTTTTTCCACGATGAGTGCCTGCAATAATTCTCATATAAAATCATATATCAAATTATGTTAACTGTTCAAGTTAATTTACATACGATTTTAAAAAATGTTACGACAATAAAAAAGCAACTAAAATCAGGTACAAAATTTTGTGCTGTCGTCAAATCTAATGCATACGGACTCGGCATAGAACGTGTCAGTAAACTTTTAGAATCAGTCGTTGATTATTTTGCCGTTAACACAATTGAAGAAGGAATAACCCTTCGAGAGATTGGCATCAAGCAAGATATTTTAATCTTTGGTATTTGCGAAAATGTTACCGACGCCATCAAACATAATCTTGTAATTACTATTGAATCAGTCGAACAAGCACGTAATCTTTTAAAACAAAAATTACACCCACGCATTCATATCGCCGTTAATACGGGCATGAATCGATTTGGTATCACTTCCGTACACGAACTACGGGAGACATTACACTTGCTAAGCCACGAAAATGTAGAAGGTTTCTACACGCATTTAGCTTATGAAAGTGATCACTTAAAACAAGTACAACAAGCACTACAACTATTTAAAAAATTAACAAATATTTGTCGACAATATTTTCCACGTGTTTTGATTCACGCCGGATGTAGTGGCGTTATTACATACCCACCAGCCCACTTCAATATGATTAGAATTGGCAAAGCCTTATATGGTGGAATTGAAGGAACTGAAACAGCTTTAACTGTTACATCAAAAATTATTTCAGTCAAAAAAATCAAACCGGGATTAACGATAGGTTATAACGGAACTTACACTGCAAAAAAAGCAACACTAATAGGCGTTGTCTCTGGTGGTTATGCAAATGGAATTCCTACTCAATTTGGTAATAATGCCCAAGTACTAATCGGTAAGCAAGAATGTCCAATCGTTGGTCGTGTTTGTATGGATTATTGCTTTATCGATGTTAGCCACATAAATAAACCACTTGGTAAACAAGTAATGTTTCTTGCGCCAATTAAAAATCAAGGACTAATTGATTTAACTAAACAAACACGAATGATTACTTGTGAAATACTCTTAGGGCTAAGCAAATCAAAAATTAAAATCATTAATTAAACTTAAAGAAACCGAGTTTTTGAACCTTATCGAATTTTTCACCCCAATAAGCCTTATTACTTGTATAGACATAAACTGTATGTTTAACCGTATCATCAAAAGCATTTAAATTAACATTATCAATATTTACGGCAGTTTGATTATCCTTTTTTAGATAGATACTCTTCACTGAAGAATGTAAATTACTAAATGCATTAGCATGAATTACTGTATTTGGATTCACAAAATTAATGGTTATTTTTAAATTTTCATCAGTATCACTGCCAGCATTAACAAACGCATATCCAAAAATTTCTTTTTCATTAAATGACAAAATATAATCATAACCATTTGGATAATAAACATGTAAAAGTTTATCACGCCAAACAATTTTATTGATTGTGTCTCCATTACTGTTTTTTACATTAGCAATACTTGTATTCATAAAGATACCATAACCAACATCACCATCGTCAAAACGAATTGCTCCATTTTTACCATCTTCCATTAACAAGCGAACGACTTCATTGTTTGTCATACTATTGTTATCACGGAACACAAAATTGCCGATGTAACCTAATGCAGGAGTATTACCAGACTCAAATGTAAGATCTACTAAACTGGTACACGATTGGAAAGCACGATCTTTTAAAGTTTTTAATGATGCTGGCAAGACAAGTTTCTTAATTGCGTGGTTTCTTGCAAAAGCTTCAACACCAATTGTCAATTGACGCATTGGTTCAACTTGACGATAGTTATAATAAATACCACGTCCCTTTTGTGCAAAGTTAATTTGAGTTGCGTTTACACCACTAAACGCACTTTCGCCAATCTCACTAATTGCACCACCAATTGAAATTTCTGTTAATGATTTATTGTATGTAATATTCTCGAAAACACGATCATTAATTTTAATTACTGGTAACATATAGCCGTTATGATATTTTGCAAACGGAATATTCAAACTGGTAACATTAGTTTGAATCATACTTTTTACTGCATAAGCTGTATCGTTGTCAATTAACTCGTATTGAATTTCAGGTGTTACTTTTTCATATAGAGCGTAATATTTGAAAACGTTAACGCCATTTTCACGACTTCCAAAACCTGAGTTCAAACCAGTATTAAATGTTTGATTTGGTAAGACACGATACTCAATATCAACATTATTCCATAAAATTGAATTAAATAAACTTGGATTTGTTTGATTTGTTCCCCAACCAACAAATTGATAAACCGAACCATCTTTAGTAAACGTATGATCAATACCTGGCAAATAAATGTCACCTAAATAATTATAATATTTTAATAAATCATAAATTGTATATTGACTACCTTCCGTATCATAGAAAATCTCAGGTGTATATGGTAAATTTGTTTTACCATCTGAAATATAGAATTGAACAGGATAACTTGTCCAGCATTCGTTTGACGCTGCATTGAAATATAATTTATATTTGTCACCTAAAATTGCATCACTAATACCAACTTTATAAACTTCACCAACATTGAAAAGTTTCGTACTACCATTTAATCTCCAACCAACAAACTGTGCCCATAGTTTATCAAAATAGAAATGATAATTATTTTTTTGTGCGTTAAAGACGGTGAATGTTTGACCATAACTAAAAGTCAATTCTTCTTCGACATAACCACTGATACTGTTATGATAACTAAAAACGAATGTTTTTTTATAAGGCTGAATCATTGGATTAGTTGTGTATTCATCCTTAAATTGATTCGTCGTACTAATGAAGACAGGAATGTTTCTTGGAATACCAATCAAATTACTTACATTTATTTGATCGTTCTCTGCCATAATACTGTTAATTTGAGTCCAATCACGCCCCATTAAGGCATAAGGTTCAATTTTAGTAACTGTATTCTCAAAACGCAAGTTACGAGTAGTAAATTCCAAAGATTCTAATTTTGCTGATGGCAAAACATACATTACATGTGTTGTTGCACCTGGAAGTGCTGGATTATCAATGTAATAAACAAATCCATTTTCAACAAAAGCATACCAGGACTGTGTTGTTGTCGTATCACCAAACGTAACTTTTTTCAAGTTAATTAATGCACCAGCCAAAACCTGTGCACTGATATCTGGTTGGCTTGACTGATTACTTTGAGGCAAAATAACGTGAGAAACCGAACCATTAAAGATGGCATAAGGTTCTATATGTATATCATTACCAGTTAAATTAAAACCTAAATTGATAACAGACATATTATTTAAATCTGCAAACGCATAAGATTTAATGCGCTTAATTCCGTTTGTTAATAAGTATTCAAACAATTCATCAGTGGTTAAAGCAACGTGACTTGGAACACCATATAACACTTCACCATCTGAACTAACCAACAACCCAGATAAACTTGCTTGATAATCATATTTATCACTAGCATACATAATCCCCGTTGGATTACCATCTTCATCCATAACACGGTAACCTTTTTGAATACGATACGCTTCAAACTTTGCACCAATGACAGGACTACCAGTAATTATTAAGTTTTCACCAATATAAAATTCTTTTACAGAATTACTTTGAATTGCACGTGGTTCCAATATAATTTCACTTTCACTGTTTGCTGGAAATAAAATATGCACTTCACGATCACTGTTAATTGTAATATGACCTTCAGGGATTGTATAACTACCACGTGGGAAAGCAACAATATCAACACTACCATTAAAATTAAGTTTATTTGTATTAGTCAATGATAAAACTCGATATGTACGATTACCAACAACTACTTCTTGAACTTCTCTATTTTGTGAACAACGAATTGGTTCAAATTCTATATTGTAATCAATTGATGGCATAAATTCACCAGGCAGCCAAATTTTATTTTCAAAATAATCTTTGATTGTTTCGTTAACACCATCAGACAAAGTAGCTTTCCATCCGATAAAGTTTGTACCCATATACATTTCCAAAGTACTATCATCCAATACGGCATAGCCATATTCTAAAAAGTCTGGTGAGTCAGGTCCAACCGTACTACCACCAAATGTTGTTTTTGTATATTGACCATTTGTAAAGACTGGGAATTTTAATTCAGTATAATTTGTCACATTTCCGTCTTTGTCTTTTCCTTTCAAATAAGTATATGTTACGATAGCAAAATCCGTTGAATAAACTGCATAGAAGTTTAACTCATAAGCATTTTCGCCAGTTCGTACCGCATAACGGTCAAGATCAATAAAATATGGTGATGTATCAGAAATTGTCGTATCAACTCGATTACCTAATTGTAAAACTGGGTTATCAATGTAATAGGCATCATATATAATTTCAGGATTTCCTGAAGTATGATCTTGTTCCAATGCCCAACCAACAAAAGTTCCAATTTTTTCATCATTAATTGGTAAACCTAAATTATCACGTTCAACCAAAGGAATACGTGAACCATAGATATAAGTTTTCTCATCAACCCTATAGCGCTCACCTTTAAAATTATGATAAACAACTGATACAGTTTTAACTTCAGCTAGATGACCACAAATTATAATTTTTCTTTCACCAACAGGAACCCTTGTTGTCGCATCAATCGGAATAAAATCGCGACCATTGTTAACTGAATATGACCAACCGATGAACCTACGTCCATTAGTGTCAAATGCAGCATAACTACCATTTGTTTTTGCTTCCGAGAATGGATAGTAATCATAAAAGAAATCACCTTGAACTAAAACTTTATCTAATTTATCACTATCAACCTTTATTTGGGCAGTTTCAAGATTACCAATTTCAACATCTAAGTCATAACTAACATCTGCTGTGTGCTTGGTTTGGTTTGCATAAATGCTGACTTCTAAAACGTGATTATTTTCAGCATCACGAATATTATTCGATTGTAATTGAGACAAGATTGCAGTTGTTAACTCTAATTCTGTATTTGCTGAAACAATATTGTCACCAATTTGCCATCCATTAAAAGTACTCCAATTTGTGTTTTGAATGTATGGTAGTTTCACAGAACCACCAGAATATAAACGACTGCCATCTAAATCTTGAATAACAGGATTGATTGCTAACGATGCTTTGCCGTTGATATCTCGTGTATAAAATAAAACACGCAAACGTCTTGGTTTCCAATGTGCATAAAGTGTTTGAATTTTAGTACCAACATTTATTTTATCACCTGGTTGTAATAATTCACTTTCATCTGAATAAGATTTTTTTTCTAATGTCCACCCTACAAAATCATAGCCAAAACGAACTGGGATATCTTTAATAATTTGAACACGATTACCATAAGCACCTTTCATCAATGTAAAATTAGGTGCAACATCGTTTTCCCAATTACCACCCATAAAATTAAAATCAAACAGCAAACGTTGTAAGTGCCATACTGCTTGGAATTCAAAGACTGTACTTTCTTGGTCTGTATCAAAATTTGGGATAGTAAACCATTCACCTGCACAATAAAGACGTTCACTTTCGTCACCAACCAAACGCCAACCCGTAAAGATATGGTCAGTCTTTAAATAATTTTCAGCAGTTAACAAGACAAAAGAATTACCAATTTTACGAGTATAGGTTGTTACAATTGGTTTTTCATAATGACGGTAATTTGGCAATGTATACAAGTCTGTTCCATAGTTAAATTTAACACTGATATTTTCACCTGAAGTACGATAATTAACACGAATCGTGATTGCCCAATCTTCATTAAAATAAATTTGCTCACCTAAGAATACGGTTTCAACGCCAATACTGAATCCTGTACTTTCGTTATTTTTTAAAGCAGAAGATAAAAATTCGTGATATTTACCATTATGATCATAGAAAGAATAACTTAAAATTTCAGGATCATAATGTAACCATATACTATTATCTTCTAACGAAATCGGATTTTGCAAACTCAAATCCAAATATTTAACGTCAGAGAAATCACGATACTCAGTACCTGAATGCAGGTCCGTATAAGGTTGAACAGAGAAATGATGAACTGTTTCATCGTCCCAGTAAACAGCGCGAATTGGTAGTGTAACTACTAAATCATCCGAAAGACCATCGGGTGAAATTAAATTCGTACCCATATAATACCATAGTGGATCTAAACTATCGATAACTTCACCAGCTTCGTAACGAGTTTTTAATTTTTTTAAAGATTCAACCAATTCAGGTTGTTTATTTTCATCTACATAATTATGCTTAATATCGCCAACTTGCAATTCCCAATGTGAAAAATGCGCGTGAGGATTAGTTTTGTTTTTATATGCTGGCAATACAATATTTTTTTCACCAATTGAAACTCGCATTGATAAATTATGTCGACTAGCATCTTTATCATAAAATTGAATTTCCAAAGTACGATACTCTAACAAAGCAGAAAAGGTTGTACGATAGTTTGGTGGATAAAATTTATTTGTTTCGGTAATTTCAGTTCTTGTTTCATTACCTTCAGCATCTCGTTTGACTAATGTCCATTTCCCTGCTTTACCAGTCTCATCTACTTCATACAATAAATCGTTATATAATCCATAATTATTTAAATATTGCCATCCTAAAAAGCGTGTAAAATTATTAGTTGGGTCAACCATAATTTTTTTTGTACTGCTAATTGTGAATGGAATACGATTTGAATTATCGGCAGCAAAATCATCTAAAACACGCCAATCTGCATTTAGCTGCGACGCTGTTAAACCTTCAATAGATGTGTCAAAAATATTAACTTCTTTAAGTTTCACACCATTAACCGAAAGCACAGCATATTTTTCTGCACCATCCCAAACGGCATACAAAGTCGTGTTTTGCACAAACTCTTTAGCGTCTCCAATAACTTCCCCACTATGTGGTGATAAGGACCATCCCATAAAACAAGAACCAGGTTTTAGTGGTATTGGCAATTCAACACTCGTTCCTTTCTTAACACTGATTGACGCTATCTGTTGAGCATCGGTTCCTGTATAAAAAGTAATTTTAACACTAGGAAATAAAAAAGTCTGCACAAGTAAAATAAAAAAAAACATTCCTGCCATCGTAGCAGTAATGATTCGGGTTAACTTTAACCCACGATGCAACTGCAAATCTTTTGTTTCCCCCATCGCTGAGATTAGTATATTACACTTCTATCTTTTTTTGCAAATAAAAACTCTGCAATTTTAAACTGTCTTGTGCCATAATACTATCGCTCTCTGAAATCACAATATCATTACCAGGACGCTGACGCAAAAGATTCATCACAAGATTTAAATCAAAACCAAATTTTTGGTCATTCAATGTAACGTGTTTAATTTCACCTTTAAGTCCATATTCAATAAAAGAAATATGAAAATGCGCTTGTGGAAAAACTGCTAATTGTTGAAAAATTTTTTCAATTTCTAATCGACCTTGCGCTAAACAATTTAGATGTCCTAAATCAACTGTCGGAATTAAATGTTCGGTATCAATTGCGCATAAGACGCAAATTTCGTCCATATTACCAATCTGTGTGTATTTTCCCATTGTTTCAAGACACAATAGGTAATTATCAAAGCCATCTTGTTCTAAGCGTTTTAAGATAATTTTTAAGCTTTGTTCACAATTTTTCAATGCTTCTTCACGTGTCATTTGCATTTGCGAACCAACGTGAATTACCAACCGATTGCCGCCCATTTTTACTAACAATTCCAAACTACGTTTGATATAATGGTAATTCTTTTCTAGTGAATCTTTATTTGCTAAATTGATATAGTATGGTGCGTGTACAGAAATTTTCACGTCATAATTTACAGCTTGATTACCAATAACTTCAGCAGTTTTATCAGTCATACGAATACCACGACCAAAACTAATTTCGTAAGCATTCAACCCCATTGTAGCTAACCAACGTGGTGCATCCACACTTGAACTATTTCCATCTGCATAAAATTTCACATCATTACCAGCAGGTCCAAAACGCACCATTACAAAAAATCCTCCATTGGTTGGATATCTTCCATTTTAATTTCATTCAACATTTTTGCATTCTCAATTTTAAAATCGCCTACTCGCATACGAACAATAACACCAGCTGTCGCTACCGTTCCTATACGTGTTGCTAGTAATTTAGCCAAACTACGAATATATGTTCCGGTTTGACACTCAATTTCAAAATAACTAGCATTTGTTGGTATTTCCAATACTTCACCGATTGCTATTAAATCACGTTTGCATTGTTCATTATCAAGCAATTCAAAACGTGAAACGGTAACTGTTTTTTTGGGTGCATCAAAATCAATGCCTTGTCGTGCTAACTCATAAGCACGTTTTCCTTGAATATGTACTGCGCTAAATTTAGGAATTTCAATTTCAATTTCACCGACTAAATTGGGTAACATTGCTTGAATTTGTTCAGGCGTTGGAATTACTTTACTCTCGGCCACCACTTTCCCTTCACAATCTAAAGTATCGGTTTCTTGACCCCAAAGAACCAGCGTACGATAAACCTTAGAAGGCGAATTTAGTTGATTTGTCAGTTTCGTTGCACGCCCACACAACAAAACCAAAACACCACAAGCGGCTGGATCTAATGTCCCTAAGTGTCCAACTTTTTTTAATTTTAAACGACGCTTAACCACAGACAAAGCACGGAATGACGAAATTCCACGTGGTTTACAAAGATTGATAATTCCGTCCAAATTACTTAATCACCTTGGCAAACTCTGCCATTAAAACTTTTAACAATTGTTTGCGTGAACCTTTGAACGTTGCTCCACTAGCATTACGATGTCCACCACCACCAATTACTTGTGCAATTGTAGCAACATCAATTGAACCCAAACTACGCAAAGATACATTAAACTCACCCTTCTTCAACTCAGTAATAAAGATACTACTAATCACGCCGTTAACATCAGTTACATACTTAAAAAGACC
>JAZSAE010000050.1:0-1538 GCA_045601705.1 Clostridia bacterium
ACCACGACCACCAACGACACTTGGAGCGGTTCCCATTCGCCGACATACGACACCACATCAACACAACACACAACACCGCCAGAATGCTACACACGGGCATTTTAGCACACACCAATATAAACACACCACTAAACACCAAAACCGCTTACACGGGCATTTAAGGGCATTTACGGGCATTGTTAAATTTTCCGTTATATTTTCCAAAATAAAAAAAAAAAATGCACAGGTCATTGCAATATTGTTTGCATAGCACACATACTTATTACCACAATAAAAAATTTTCTTTTGTTTTACTTTTCAATCAATCATAATTAAGGTGTACGAATAAAAAGCACACACGGCAAACATACTTATTAATGCAATGTGGTTTTATCCATTACACATTGTTTAATATATTTCCTTTCTTTTGTTGGCCGTTGTGGGTTGCAAACCACAACGGCCATATTTATATGCAAAAGTAAGGACAATGGAAAACAAAAGCAAAGGAGAATACATATATGATTTATTGGAAAAACCGAACACAAAAAATAAAAAGAAGTAAAACAGCAAAAACCCGTAATGGTTATATTGAAAACATAATAAGTTTGGATACAGAAACAACAAGCGGTTTTATTGATAAAAACGGCAATTTTATTATGTTTGATTATAACAAAAAACCAAAATTTTATGAAGATAAACAAAAAGTTGGTTTTGTGTATATTTGGATGGTTGCTATTGATTCAATTGTATATTATGGCAGGGAATTGGAAGAATTAAAACAATTTTTGTTTGAATTAAACGAAGAAGCAGACGGGCAAAAAATTGTAATATATGTGCATAATTTGGGTTTTGATTTTCAATTTTTACGAAATGTTTTTACATTTATAAATGTATTTGCAAGAACAGAAAGAGAACCACTAAGAGCAGAAATTGCAGGCACAAACATTATTTTAAAATGTAGTTATACATTAAGTGCCATGGGTTTGGAAATGACAGCAAAACAACATAATTTAAATGTAAAAAAATTGGTTGGTGATTTAGATTATAACAAAGCACGAAACACCAAAACCAAAATGAGCGAAGAAGAATTAAATTATTGTAAAAACGATGTTTTGGTAATAAATGCATTTATTAAAAAAATGTTGGCAGAGTATGGAAGTTTTAAAAATATACCAATGACAAATACAGGCATTGTACGACGTAAGTTTAAAGAGTGGATAAAAAAGAATCACAAAAACGGCGGTAAAAATGCATTGTATAGTTGGCAAAAGTGGGTTGCATCATTAACAGAAGATACAGAAACATTTATATTACTGGTTAAAGCATTTGCAGGTGGATACACACATGGAAATGCATTAAAAGTAAACCAAATTATGTATAATGTTAATGCTGACGACTTTACAAGCAGTTACCCAGCTTGTTTATTAACAGAAAAATACCCAATTACAAGTTTTTGGCAAGATAATAATGCAGTATTATATAAAGATGAATTGGGACAATATTATGACACATTAGATTACGAAAACAAAGCATATATATTAACAATTGAATTTACAAAC
>JAZSAE010000051.1:0-15968 GCA_045601705.1 Clostridia bacterium
GGTTTAGATTTAATAAATGAAAATAATCCACAAACTGCGATTAGTGGTAATAACTTAAAAGTTAAACTTAAAAAATAAAGTGCAAAATAATTTGCCGATGACATAACACTTGGTGTTGTGCCGTTTAGTAAGAATAGAACATCAGGACTGATATAGGCTTTAAAAAATATTAAACCAAGTGTTAAATAAATTATTGTATATGCCAGTAATGTAAGTACGGCAAATACGAGAACAACACTAATTTTTGTAACGACAACAGTTGAACGTTTTTTTCCGGCTGCAATCGGGGTAATTAAGGTGCTTTGATATTTGTCAGTAAAGAAGGCGCTAGCTGTCCATATCATAGTTAAAATAACTATAAAGAACATCGCCATCTCTAGGTTGGTAAAAACAAAATCAAACAAACTTACTTGTCCGTTTTTTAGATGAATTTTTCCAAAACTAAAAGGTTTGGTGTAGTCTGTGTCTTTGTGTTCTAAACGGTATTCTGCAAGTTTACAGGCCTTTGTAGACGTCGCTACGTCCTTGAATTCTGTAAAACCTTCGTATTGTGATAAATCGCCAGTGTAACTAGAACTTGATGCTATAGCTAGCCAGTAACGGTTTAAGACGTAATCATAGGCGTCAGTATAATCGTAATAATTGTAGTTAGTTGGTTGGTTGGTAAAGAAATTTTTTAAATCATTTAAATCCGTGCTATGTATAGTTTGCACAAAAAATAAATTATCTAAAACTGTTTGTAAATCAGCATCTTCCCAAGCAGAATTTGTCTTTTTTAATCCACTAATAATTCCAGTACCAGTTGTATAATTAGCTGTAAAAAATTCATCTAATTTTTCTAAAATAGAATTAAAACTATCGGCATATTTACTTTGAATTAAAAGGTAGTCGGTAATTTTATTTTCTGAACCATTGTAAATGTACTTTTGATAATAATCAGCATAAAACGCTTGGAAAGATTCATTTGCTTTATTATAGTTTTCAACTAAGTTTTTTCCATCTAATGTACTGGCATTCATTTTTTTATAGTTTGTATAAAATTTATCAAAAGCATCAGCAAATGCCTGACGATTGATTTTAGTATTCCAATTGTTAATCTTTGTTGCTAGTGCTTCGTATTTTACATAAGCGTCAGTTGCTGTATTTGCTGGTGCGTTGTTAAAAAAGCATGCTGTCAAAGTTACTGTTAGGATGCTGGTAACAAGTAAAATAATTAAGACAGCTAATGGTGAAACACGACGCCAAATTTTTTTAAATTCATAGTTGAATAACATTTTTCCCCCATCACAAGTTCTAATTTATTTTAATATATTATTGCTATGGGAACAACTAAAATTGCTGTTGTCGGCGCAACTGGATTGGTCGGCGAAATGATGTTAAAAGTTTTGGAAGAACGTTGTATCAATGCTGAATATTTTTTATTTTCTAGTGAAGCACACGCAGGCAAAAAAATTATTTTAAATGGTGAAGAATATATTGTGGAAAGTTTAACAACTTCAAAAGTTCAAGAAATTAAAGTTGACTTTGCTTTGTTTGCAGCAGGTGCTGAAGTTGCTAGCGAGTGGGCGCCACGGTTTATTGCTGCTGGAGCAATGGTAATTGATAATAGTAGTTACTATCGAATGAATCCAAATGTACCATTAGTAGTCCCCGAAATAAATTTACATAGCATTGGTAGAAGCCGATTGATTGCTAACCCGAATTGTTCAACAATTGGCGCTGTGGTGGCTCTTGCGCCTTTAGATAAGGTTTATAAAATAAAACGTATTGTCTATGGTACGTATCAAGCAATTAGTGGCGCTGGTCGTTATCCACAATTTAAACACAAAATTAAGGATAATGTTTTACCTGATATAGATGTTCGTTTACCAGACGGGAACACAAAGGAAGAAGTTAAAATGATTAACGAAACACGCAAGATTTTGGGTCGTTCTGATATTGCGATCTCAGCTACTGCGGCTCGAGTTCCTGTGGCAAATTGTCATTGTGTTGCAATCAATGTTGAGTTTTATCAACAACCAAATTTAGCCGAAGTTAAAGATATTCTTGCTAATGCACCTGGGATTGTTTATTGTGATGATTATGCTGTCCCGACAGAAGTTAATGGGCATGATGAGATTTATGTTGGTCGTGTGCGTTTGGATGCTTCGCAAAAAAATACACTTAATTTATGGACGGTAAGTGATAACTTGCGTAAAGGTGCTGCGACAAACGCTATCCAAATTATGGAGTCGTTACTTGCTTGATTGTTTAGTAATTGATATTTGTGTTGGTGTCGCCTTTGTTGTAGTTAGTTTAGTTACGACATTATTACTGATAAAAAAATAAAATTCGTCATTTTCTAACAAAGTATGCCTATTATGCTGGAAAGCATAAAGGAGGTAATATGAACGTTTTAACACGGACACATCATAACGTATTGTATATTTCGCTGAATGGTGAGTTAGATGAGAAGACAGCTGAATATACTCGTTTAGCGTTGGAACAAGTAATGCTAAATGCTACAGCAAGTCAAATCGTGATTGATTTAGCAAATTTAGCTTTTATGGATTCCACAGGTATTGGCGTGTTATTGGGGCGGTATAAAAAAATGAAAGACCGTGGTATTCCAATTTACATCGCAAATCCGTCTGTACAAGCAGAACGAATTTTTCAAATGACAGGGCTGTATAAAATTATGCCGAAAATAAAAGGGGCAATCTTATGAGTGAAATTATTAATCAATTATCAATGCAAATTCCTGCAAAAAGCGAAAATGAATCTTTTGCACGTTCCGTTGTTGCTGCGTTCTGTGTTGGGCTAAATCCAACTATTGATGAAATTAGTGATATTAAAACAGCAGTAAGTGAAGCTGTTACAAACTGTGTGGTGCATGCTTATCAAAAACGTCAAAGTAATAATGATATCATTGCAATTGAATGTAAATTATTTCCCGAGATGTTAGAAGTTAAAATCAGTGACAATGGTATTGGTATCCCTAATATCAGCCAAGCAATGGAACCTTTTTATACAACTGAACCAAACAGTGAACGTAGTGGAATGGGATTTACAGTAATGCAAAGTTTTATGGATACAATTTCCGTCAATAATCAAATTGGAGGCGGCACAGTGGTAACTATGCAAAAAACTTTTACAAAGGATAAGCAGAAAGTAAGTGGGGAATGATTTCCCATGCAACAAGATAAAGTAATTGAATTAGTATTGCTTGCTAAGAATGGAGACGAACAAGCAAAGAATATTTTAGTGCAACAAAATCAACCACTTATTAAATCTTTATTAAAACGTTATTTAGGAAAAGGCGTTGAGTATGATGATTTGTACCAGTTAGGTTGTTTAGGTTTTGTTAAAGCAATTAATAAATTTGACCCGCAATACCAAGTTAAATTCACAACGTATGCGACTCCTTTAATTATTGGTGAGATTAAGCGTTTCTTGCGTGATGACGGAGCTGTTAAAGTTAGTCGGTCTGTTAAGACTTTGTATGTGAAGATAAAAAAATATTTATTACTAAAAAGCGGCGAAATTGATCCACCAACAGTTGATGAAATTGCTGCTGAGTTTAACGTTACTAAAGAAGAAGTAATTTTTGCGATGGAAGCTTCGCATATGCCTTTACCTTTGTTTGCAACTGGACTAAATGATGATAGTGAGGATTCAACTTGTTTAGCTGATAAAATTGTAGCGAGCGATGATAGTGATTTTGTCGATAAGTTAATGATAAAAAATATGCTTGCACGTTTGCCCTTGCGAGAAAGACAAGTGATTTTGTTGCGTTATTTTCGTAATGCAACACAAAGCGAAGTGGCACGAAGGTTACGTCTTTCGCAAGTACAAGTCAGTCGTATTGAACGAAAGGTTTTAGACGGAATGAAAGCATATCTAAATGCCGATGAGGATGTTGTTTAATCTTAACTGTTCTTAATTAGTGATTGACAAAACTGCTTAATTATTTTATTATAGTTGTTATGAACGCAATTATTATGCAAGGTGGTAAACAATATAGCGTGCAACCAGGCGACGAAGTTATCGTTGAAAAAATTGACGGTAATATCGGCGATAAAGTTGAAGTACAAACTGTTGTGTCTTATGATAACGGTAAAGTTGATACTAAGCCTGGTAAAGTAACAGCCACCATCGTGGAACATGGAAAAGGTGACAAAATCAATGGTTTTAAATATAAACCAAAAAATAATGTGCGCAAAAAATATGGTCATCGTCAACCTTATACAAAAATTAAAATCGGAGGAAGTAACTAAGCATGGCTCATCATAAAGGGGGCGGCTCAACCGCCAATGGAAGAGATAGTAATTCAAAACGCTTAGGCGTGAAGATTGCTGATGGTCAAATGGCTAAGGCAGGTTCAATTATTGTTCGTCAACGTGGAACAGATGTAAAACCTGGCAACAATGTTGGTTGTGGTCATGACCATACTTTATTTGCGTTAAAAGAGGGTACTGTTAAATTTACTCGTAAAGCAAATAACAAAAAATTCTGTTCAGTAGAATAATCAAAAAATTATGACATATAAATGGTCATGGTTAAAGGAATTGGAAAAGGAGTGTTGTACGCAGTAATCGTTACGCTCCTTTTTATTTTGTCGTTTTCTTTTATAGTACAAATGTGTGGGTTGGCTAATGGGGTAATTAAACCTGTAATGCAGGTCGTAAAGGTTATCTCAATTTTTATTGCTGTTGCAATTGCAATTAAATCAATCAAGAATCAAGCCTGGCTTTTTGGTGGTTTAATTGGACTGTTATATATGGTCGTGACATTTTTAATTTTTTCAATGTTAGATGGGAAGTTTATTATCGATTTCACTGCGTTAAGTGATTTATTGTTTGGAGTTTTGGCTGGTGTTATTTCAGCGATACTTTTACGCTTGCGAAATAAAGATGTTGAAGTTGTATAAATATGCTATAATTAATTTGTGGATAAATTTTTAGTGATTGATGGCAATAGTTTGCTGAATCGTGCTTACTATGCCTTTGGTGGGCGTGGTGAGATTGGTGAGTTAAGTTTTGGTGGAATGCCAACAAATGCTGTTTATGGTTTCCTTAATATGTTTATTAAGGCTGCAACAGATTTAAAGGTTAAATATGTTTGTGTCGCCTTTGATATGCGTCAACCAACTTTCCGTCATCAGATGTTTAAAGAATATAAAGCTAATCGTCATAAGATGCCTGATGATTTAGCTGTTCAATTTGATCAATTAAAAGATATTTTACAAACAATGAAGGTTAAAATTTACCAGTGTGCTGGTTATGAAGCAGATGATATTATTGGTACAATTGCTGGTAAAGTTAAAGGCGTCACTGTGATAAATCTAACTGCTGACCGTGACGGATTACAGTTAGTTGCACCAAATGTTGAATTGCATTTAACGAAAACAGGTGTTACCAACCTTGATGTTTGGACAGTGGATCGCATTCAAAAAGAATATGGATTAACACCACGACAATTGATTGATGTTAAAGCCTTAATGGGTGACAAAAGTGATAACATTCCCGGTGCAATGGGTGTAGGAGAGAAGACGGCTGTTAGTTTGATTCAAAAATATGGTTCAGTTGAAGAGGTTATTAAATCAGGTGCAAATAAAAAAGTAAATGACTGCATTGCACAAGTTGAAATGTCAAAAAAACTTGCTGCGATAAATTGTGACGTTCCAATTGAATTTCAAATTGAAGATTGTCCATTTGTTTTTCCTTTTAGTGATGATGTTAAAAAACAGTTCGAAAAAGCAGGTTTTAAAAGTTTGTTACGACGTGACTTGTGGGTAAGTGGTCCGACCATTGTGAAACCAGTTCCACCTTTATTTGGTGATGTGAAAGATGAAAGCAAGGCTCTAGACGAATCGGTATTGCCAGTCTTGCGTAAAATGTCAAACAATGGAATTAAAGTCGATACAATGGCGTTAAACGCCTTAGCAACGAAACTTGAATCCGAAATTAGTAAACTCGAAAGTGAAATTTTTGCTTTGGCTGGTGAATCATTTAATATTAAATCAACACAAGCATTAAGTGATGTTTTACAACGTAAATTAGGTATTAGCTTAACTAAGAAAACGAAAACTGGTTATTCAACAAATGAAGAAGTTCTTACGCAATTAGCGCCAAATGTTCCACTTGCTGCTAAGGTAATAGAGTATCGTGGTAAGTATAAATTATATTCAACGTATGTGCGTGGATACGGTAATGCTGTTGATTTAGAAGGTTTAATTCATACGACATTCAATATTGATAAAACAGCCACAGGGCGCTTGTCGTCAAGTGAACCGAACTTGCAAAATATTCCACAGCGTAAAACTGATAGCGAAGCATTCCGTCAAATTTTTGTATCTCGTTTTTCTAGTGGACAGATTTTGTCGGCTGATTATTCACAAATTGAACTACGCCTTTTAGCAGCATTGTCAGGTGAAGAAAGTTTAATTGATGTTTTTAATCGTGGTGTGGATATTCACCGTGAGACTGCTGAAAAGCTTTTTGGTGACCCTAATCGTCGTCGTGATGCAAAGGCAGTTAATTTTGGTATTATCTATGGTATCTCTTCATTTGGTTTAGCTAAAGATTTACATTGTGGTTTCCACGAAGCAGCAGAAATAATTAAAAACTATTTTTTGACTTATCCTAAGGTTAAGGTATTTTTAGATCGCTGTGTGGCAAGTGCAAAGCAAAATGGATATATTTCTACAATGTTTGGACGTCGTCGTTAAATACCTGAGTTATATTCAAATAATAATAACATTGTTGCCTTCGCGACACGTGCTGCGATGAATATGCCAATGCAAGGTACTGCGGCTGATATTATTAAAAAGGCTATGCTCAACATTGATCGAGAAATGACCGAACGTGGTTTGAAGAGCTTAATGGTCTTGCAAATTCATGACGAACTTGTTTTTGATTGTGTTCCAGATGAAGTTGAGATTGTTAGTGAAATTGTTAAAAGGGAAATGGAAAACACTGTTAACTTAGCAGTTAAGTTGGAAGTAAATATTGATGTTAAGCCGACACTTTAGTATCTGATAATACCTTGCGATTTTGTACTAAATAAATTATGCCTGACAATAAGCAGAAGAATGTTTGCGCTGCCATCAAAGCATAACCGATGATTGCAAACGCCGTAAAACCGTTCCAGTTCGTTGGAATACATCCTTGCAATAAAACCCAAGGCGTAGCGATAAATGCTATGATGGTCTTTATTTTGCCGAATACGTTAGCAGCTAATACTGAACCTTTGGTTGCTGCAATCATACGTAAACAGTCGATTGCGAAGTCGCGACAAAGGTTAATCATATAAATTAAAACACAAGCCCAAATTGGTAAAATGTTAGTAACAATGATTAAAAACAAGCCAGAGTAATACAACATTTTGTCGGCGATTGGGTCAAGTAATTTGCCGACGTTTGAAACAAGATTGTATTTACGAGCAATCATACCATCTAGGAAATCCGTTCCGGCGGCAATTAAGAAAATTGCAATCGCAATGTATTGACTGTAAGGAACGAAGTCCGTTAGGTAAAATAAGAACACAAAAGGCAATAAAGCGATGCGAATAATTGTAATGATATTGGGAATATGTTTTGACATAAGTACCTCCAAAATGTATAATGAAACATACTTAATAAAAAGTAAAGGAGAAAATTAACGATGAATGTAGGATTAGCAATATTCCTCATCATCGCGGCCTTAATTGTTGGTGGTGGAATTGGCTGGTGTGTTTGTTACTTCTTACAATCCAACACAATGAAGAAAAATCGACAGGCTGCCAGTGAGTTGGCGAAGAAAGCGATTAGTGAAGCTGCGACGATGAAGAAAGAATCACTTCTTGAAGCTAAAGAAGAAGTACACAAATTAAAAGTCGAATGTGATAATGAAATACGTGAACGCCGTGCTGAAATTCAACGTATGGAATCTCGTATTTTGACACGAGAAGAACAAATCGGCAAACGTGAAGAGAACTTAGAAAACAAGGAACTTGCCTTGGATAAGTTACGCTCGCAAATTGAAGACACAAAAAAACAAGTGGAAGCGAATTTGGTTGCTGCTGAGAAAACCAAGGCAGATGCAGTAGTTCAGTTGGAAAAGTTATCAGGCTTAACTAAAAACGAGGCCAAAAAAATGATAATTGATAATTTAACCGACGAAGCAAAAGCAGATGCTGTTAAATTGATTCGTGAAATCGAAGAAGACGCAAAAGAAAACGCTGACACAAAAGCTCGTGAAATTATCACGAATGCTGTACAACGTTTATCAACGGATACCAGTAACGAAATTACAACTTCATCTGTCAATATTTCAGGTGATGAAATTAAAGGCCGTTTGATTGGTAAAGAAGGCCGTAACATTCGTTCTATTGAAGCAGCAACTGGTGTTGATTTGATTATTGATGATACACCAGATGTAATTACAGTTTCTTCGTTTGACCCATATCGTCGTGAAATTGCACGTTTGTCTTTGGAAAAATTGATTATGGACGGTCGTGTTAATCCAGCCCGTATTGAAGAGATTGTTGAACGTACTAAAAAAGATATGGAACAAAATTGTAAAAACGTGGGTGAACATGCAGCCTACGATGCTCGTGTTAATGGCTTGTCAATGGAAATTATTAAACATTTGGGACGTTTAAAATTTCGTTACAGTTACGGTCAAAACGTTTTAAAACATAGTGTAGAAGTTTCTTTGTTGGCTGGAATGTTGGCTGTTGAGTTAGGTGCGAATGAACAAGTTTGTCGTCGTGCTGGCTTATTACACGACATTGGTAAAGCTACGGACCACGAAGTTGATGGAACGCACGTTTCTATTGGTGTGGAATTAGCAAGGCGTTGTAAGGAAAGTGAAGCCGTTATTCACTGTATTGAAGCTCATCATGGCGACGTACCTTATCATTCAGTTGAAGCAATTATTGTGCAAGTTGCTGATGCGATTAGTTCATCTCGTCCAGGTGCACGTCGTGAAAATTTAGAAAATTATATTAAACGTTTGCACGACTTGGAAGATATTTGCAAAGCCAAAACTGGAGTAGAAAAATGTTATGCAATTTCGGCTGGTCGTGAAGTTCGTGTTATTGTAAAACCTGACCAAGTTTCGGATAGTCAAGCCGTCTTTATGGCGAAAGATATTGCAAAAGAGATTGAAGAAAAATTACAATATCCAGGTCAAATTAAAGTTAACGTTATTCGTGAGACTCGTGCGACTGAATTAGCAAAATAACATTAAAGAATAACAAAAAAAAGACTGCCCACGGCAGTCTTTTTTTATTGTGCATAAGTATTAGATTTTTGCACCACGTGCTTCTTTGCGGGCACGTTTACGAGCATTAGCGCTTTTTAATTTACGAGCAACACTTGGTTTTACGTATTCTTCTTTACGTTTCATATCTGCGATAATACCGTCTTTTTGAACTTTGCGTTTAAAACGTTTTAAAGCATTTTCCAAACTTTCGTTTTCACCAACGATAACTTGACTCACTGTTTTCACCCCGCTTTTAATTTACAAAATAATGTTGATAGTATATGCTGTTTGATATGCAAAGTCAAGCGCCGTTTGTTTATATTATCACTTACGGCTGTAAAGTTAATTACTACGAAAGTGAAGCCGTAGCATCACAATTGGATGCTATGGGTATTTCTAATCAAATGGTATCAGATGGTGCTATTTCACGTTTGCAAAATGTTGCTGGTTTTGTGGTAAATTCGTGTGCCGTGACCAGTATGGCCGAAAAGAAATCTCGTTACGGTGTTTCTAAAATTAAAAAGTATCATCCCGATGCAGTAGTGGTTAGTATGGGCTGTGCTTTTGGTCGTAAGACACCGGAAATGGTGGCTTTGGAAATTGCTGATAAATTACAAACCGAGCAGTCACGTGTCAATCATGCCGTTACTGTACAACATCGCCGAGAAAAAGCCTTTATTAAAGTGCAGGACGGTTGTCAAAATTTTTGTACCTACTGTATTATTCCATATTTAAGAAATAAAATTGAATGTCGTGCCATTGCCGACGTTGTTGCAGAAATTAAAGCACAAGGTCCACACGTAACTTCTGTGGTTTTATGTGGTATCAATCTTTGCTATTATCAAAACTTTTCAGCGTTGTGCCGTGCTGTCGATGAGTGTAATATCGCTTGGGAAATTTCCAGTCTTGAACCACCAATGCTGACGCCTGATTTAATTGCGACTTTGAAAGAGTGTCAGAATTTTGTTCCACATTTTCATATTTGCTTGCAGAGTGGTTGTGATGCTGTCTTGCGTACGATGAATCGTCATTATACAACACAACAATATGCCGATATTATTTCCAGTTTGCGTGCAAATTTCCCAACATCAACTTTTGCCACCGATTTGATTGTTGGCTTTCCTACAGAAACCGACGACGCTTTTGCTACAACCTTATCATTCTTGCAAACAATTAAATTGGATAAAATTCACATCTTCCCGTACTCTCCACGTATTGGTACATCTGCTGCTGAAATGAAACAAATTCCCAACGCCAAGGTTACGGCGCGTATTGCAAAAATTCATTTTACATTATTTTTATAATGTGATAAATACTATCATAAATGGGGAATAACAAACGAAAAGCGTCTCTTTTGATTTTATCAACTATTGTTGCTGCAATAGCTGTTTTTCCATTTATGTTTGGTTGGATTTCAACTGCTTTTAAAGTTAATTCGGTAACTCCAGAACTTGCTGGAAAAACATATTTTTACGAAGCTGGTGCATCTAAACGTTGTGATACTACTGTGGATCTTTCTAAAATGGACGATGCTGGTGTTTGGTGTTTTAGATTTGCTGGACAAGCTGGTGGAGGTACTGGGAAAAATGGAGAAATTGGTGAGGGTGCGATTTGTTTAGCTTTTTATAAAGGTGATGGCCCAACAGGAAATTATATCGGTAAAGGTGGTGGTAACGGTGGTACAGTTGGCGGTGGTGCGACTGCTGTTTGGAGTAATTTTGCATTGCCGAGCGGTACGTCTGCAAATTACGCGATAGCTGGCGGAGGCGGTGGTGGCTATCTTTGGCATAGTTCAGTAAACTATGCCCATGATTTAACCCCAAGTTTATCATATGCTCATGCAACTTTTGGTGGTTCGGATTCAAATAGTACTACGGATAATACCTTGAAATTTTGTGGTCGTCCTGCGGGCACTAGTTCTTCGGGAAGAACTGGATATAAGGGGTCGACTCAAGGTGAAATAGATATAAATGGTGTTAGTAGAACTCCATATACTAATGCGTGGAATGGTGAATATTCATCGAAGATAGCTGTACAATCAGGCGGTGGTGGTGCTGGCTATAGAAATGGCGGTGGTGGTGGCCATCCAGGTACAAAAAAAAGCCAGTGGTCAAGTTATAACGACCGTTTGATTGTTTATCCAGGTGGTGGTGGTTCCTGTAGCCCTAATTGTTACCCTTTGTATATTGGTACGGATGGTCATGAAGGTAATGGTTATATACAGGGATACCGTATTGATCCTACTACTTATCCGAGTGTATCAAACAATAATACTACGAGTAATGTTATTATTACTACTCCGACTACTGTAGGTTCAGGACGTTATACTTTATCAGATGTTGCTAGTACTGCTGCTACGAATTATATTGCAACTGCATGGGTTTATCGTACCAGTTCGGATAATAAAACCTGGGGTGCATGGTCAACAACTGCTCCTAGTCAAACAACTATTGGTCGTACTTATGTTCAGTGTCGTTATGTAATTTATGCTACAAATACGGCTGCAAATCATCCTGGTTATAATATGAAATACACAAGCGCTACTTCGGCTGCTGCTGATGATAACTATACAATTGCGAGTGCTTCAATTACTTTAACAAAATATGGTACAGCGACTGCAACTGCTCCAAAAGATGCGGCACCAACATATAATGGTAGCGATCAAACCATTATTACTGCTGGTTCGGCAACCAATGGTACAATTAAGTATTCACTTGATAAATCAACTTGGTATACTAGTATCGATAGTATTCAAAAAAAGACTGCTGGTTCGTATACGGTTTATTACAAAGCTTTTGGTGATACATATTATAAAGATTCGGATCCTAAAAGTATTACTGCTACGGTTAAGAGAGCCAATCCCGAGTTCTCTGTGAATACTCTGGCTCCAGTGAGTGCGGTGGTGTATACGGGTGGCGATCAGAAAATGTTTACCGGTAAAGGGTATATTAATACTGGCGACACGGATGCGGTGCTGGAATACTGTGTTGTATATAGTTATTCACCAGACAGAACAGATAGTCCGTCGACACCGACGTGGGGTACAAATGTGGACCCGTATAAAAATGGTGGCACAAATTGTAGTGTGATTAAAACCAATGTTGAAGATGTTTTGGGTACGGCTGCTTCTTGTTGGCGATATCTGTATTATCGATATAAGCAATCAACGAATTATAATCAAAGTAATTGGGTGTACACCAAAAAGTATATGCGTATTGAAAAAGCCACGTTGAACGTAAAGCCGACGTTAATGGCCGAATGTGATTATGATGGTAAGGTCCATTACGTTTTCACTAGTGTTTCATATACTCCGAATTCAACGAAAACGAATGTTCAAAATGACTTTGATATTATTTATACGGTGACTCGTTCGTATGCCGAGGGCAAGGAAAAGCATACAGATAAATATACAGATACTAAGACAGATACTAATTATTATAAGAATGCGGCACATGTTACTGCTGTTGATATTTCCGTTACGGTGAGTTGGTCGCCAAAATCAACGGTAACTGCTGATTACTATCAATCTGGGTCTTCGGGTCCGTTTACAACCAAAATTAGAAGAATCAGCGATACAACTAAAGTTACAATCAGTGGTTTAACGTATGGAAGTAATTTAAAATTGAATGTTCAAGGTAAATGTACGCCATTTACCGAATCTGCTGTTGATATGAAGGTTTGTGGTAATGCCGACGATAATTACATTACATCGTACAAAAGTGATGATGTATGGGATTCTGATAAAAAAACGCCAATCAATCATTTAAGTTACCAATTATCGCAAAGTGATACGGCGCCGTCAACAGGTTATAAAACCGTAGACAGTCCAGCAAAATTGAATGAGGCAATTTTAGCAGCTACAGTTGACAGTGCAGGTACTTGGTATTTATATTTCAAAGTTGAACGTCACTATAATATCGTTCCTGGTACTTACATCAAGGCTTTATCTTTCTCTGTTGGTGGTTCGGTATTGGCACGTGAACACTTGAAAGGTGTTACAATGGCTTCGACATCAACTTATAAAGGTTCTGGGTATACTGCAGCAACAGGTACTTTAGCAACGACGACTGGTGCTGAGTTATCAAATGTTCAATATGCATTAACAACTGAAGATTCTGCACCTGCACAAACCAGCACTATGTGGAAAAGTGCATTAACTGATGCTTCTTTTAGTGTAACAAATGCTGATACCTATGATTTATACGTAAAATGGGATGCAACTTCTACAGCTGCTGCCAATACAGGTGTAAAATATGGTAGTTTCACAATTAATCCTTACACAGCAACGAGTACTAAAACTTATTTTTCGGGTAATTCATTTACGGCAACTTGGGGTAATCCAACCGAAAGCAATTCAACTGCTACATTCTCTAAACCATTTAAAAATGGTGATTATCCATTTGGCACCATGACAGGAACAACGGCTTACATTTCCGATAATTCTAATATAACAACAAGTCAATTTGGTACATTCTATTTTGCTTATGGAAATTCATCACAAGCAACCAGTAACTATGAACTACTTAAAAATTACGGTAATTTAAAAATTAGAAACCAAGGTTCATATTATTTATGGATTAAATGGGATGGTACAAATAATGTTAAAGCTGGTTCGATGCAATACCGATATATGAAGTCCGGTACAACCAGTATCTTTACACCAATTTTCACAATTACTCAATTAACTGATGCAACTAATGTTTCATTGACTAGCACGACCAATTATGCGACCAGTAAAAATAGTGTTACATACAATTATACTAAATCAAATGGTGTTGCTGTTGGACAGCCACAATCATTGTTTACTGCTGGTTCAGCCACTCCAAGTATTAAAGTTAACAGCAGTGCATATTCCGTTTCTGGTTCAAATAATACTTGGTCAGTTCAATATTTAGCAACGACTGCAAGTAGTGGTGTAACAGTAGACACAAATGGTTGGGTAAACTCAATTCCTGAAGCTCAACAGACGAATCACGGTACCTATTATTTGTGGGTAAAAATTGTTGCAAAGGATTCTAATATTAATGTTGCAAAAACTTTCAAATTTGGTACAACTTGTGTAATTCAACCTGCGTCTGCTTATGCTGATATTGCTCCGGTTGGTAAAACACAGTTAACTTATATAGGAGGTTCACAAGACTTAATTGCAACGGCAAGTACACAAACTAAACCTGCTGTTCAATATCGTTTAGGTTCAGATGGCGAATGGAAAGATAATATTGGTGATATTGAAGGAACCAATAAAGGTACTTATACGATATATTATCGTGGTAAAGCAACTTCAGACGGTAACTTTGTCGATCAAACTGCAAATTTTGGTTACATTACTGTTGCAATTGATGCACCGAGTGAATATTATCAAACTCGTCCATCTAAAAAAGAAAATGTTACTTATACGGGTAGGGAAATTGCGAACAATTTGTTGATGAACAAAGGTTATGCAAAAGCTGGTAGTGTTACTAATTATGAATTATCGTATAGTTGGGATAACAAAAACTGGTATTCTTTTACGAACTTACCAACAAAAACTAATTATGGTGAATATCGTGTATATTATAAACCTGACGCATCTTTGAACCCTAACTTCGATGAAGCAGAACCTTCATCATTTACTGTTAATATTGTTAAAACTAATATTAAAGTTGGTGCTTTGACTACTGCTGGCAAACAATTGATCTATAAAGCCGCTAACTACCACTTGTTATTAAGTGGAATGGATTACGGTATGGTCAATAGCAGTGGTACTACTTTGACTAATAGTAATAATTTAGCATTGACATATAAAAATCGTAATAATGCAAGTTGGACCGGTGGTACAATGGGCACTTTGCATTATGCATTATCAAAATCATCTACTACAACACCTTCTACATCGGATTGGAAAACCGATCATACTTTAATTACTGCACGTACGGTTGGTGATTATTATATTTGGACAAAAGTTGATGCAGGTACTAACCATAATGCTGCGCCGGCAACATGTATGAATCCAACCAACCCTGTAAAAATTGTACCAGCTGAAAATAATCCAACTGATATGGGATTCGAGTATTGGTCGGTTCATGCTAATGATACAACTTATGAAGTTCAGTTAAATGCAGATGGTAGTTATTTAAGATACAATGGTACACTATTGCCTTTGATAGAATCTTTAACTTTAAGTTTAAAAGTAGCAAACCGTAACGATGAAGGTCAAGTGCTTAATGTTAATGGAAGTGTTGCGACTAACGATGGAAATATAATGTATAATAGTACTGGTAACGATAATATCGGTACGCTGTATTACTACTTAGGTCCTTCATCTAGTGATAGACCAGACTTAAATGATTTTAGTGCAAATGGTTGGCAAGGTAATTGGGACACCTTAAGTAAAACAGATTATGGTCGTTATTACTTATTTATTTATTTTAAGGCGGATAGCAACAGTAATATTTCATCTAGAGTTTCAGTATTTTCTAGTGTATCAGATAAATATCCTGAAATAAGAATTGCTCCTGCCTCAAAAACTGATTTAGTGTTAAGTGGTTATAGTAGTGATAATAAAATGTACAACGGTAATCCACAAATTATTACCAAAGGTACATTGGTTGCGCGTCATGCAACAGTGGATACCAATTTAACAGGACAAATTACCGGTCAAAAATTCTGTTATGTTAAAAAAGGTGAGTTAGAACCAAAAGAAAGTTCGACTTGGACTGATTTTGCTAATACTAAAGTTGATAAAGTTGGTGAATATCAATT
>JAZSAE010000052.1:0-3659 GCA_045601705.1 Clostridia bacterium
AATTCGAAAGTGTTACCTTCCCACAAATAAACATCACTCACTTGGAAAGTTTTGTTTTCGTCAACAATAGGTGAATTACCATCATCAACTTCACATTCATATTGGTCATCAAGATAGAAATACAAGTATTTTGTTTTAGTATTAGCATAACCTGCACTATATTTTTCACCATCAGCGAATGTAGGTTGTGTTTCTTCAACAACAACACGTACACGATATAAACCAGCACGGTTGAAAAGTTGAATATTGTTATTAGCATTAACACGATCATTACCATCAGTTACAAATGAAATTTGTAAACGTTTGGTCATATCATAAACAAAGTTCTTTTCGTCATTTTTGTCACTATTCCAAACATAGTTATCATTATTAGAAATTGTGTCACCATTTTGGTCTTGTACTTGTTCAATGTTAACTGTGGTAACTTTCATTTTGTTATAAGGTGTTGCATTATCGTGTGGGAAAATTGCTGGCAATACTAAACCTTGTTGTGCATTAACAGTAATTTTCTTTGCTGTATTAGCATCAGGTTTTTCAGTCATTGGTAAATATGCAGCATAATCGTCTAACAAGTCAGCAAAATCTTCATTCATTTGTTCAATATCTGATTCAGTATATTCTTTTGTCCAAGCAAAATCAGGTTCAATACTATCACGATAAATACGAATACTGTCGCTCCAATAACGAACATAACTCTTTGCGTTGTCTTGTTGAATATTTACACTACTGGTATCAAAGTCTTCATCTAATTGATAACCAAACATAGTTGTAGTTTCAAATTGGAAACGATACCAACCTAATGCTTTAATTTTAACAGTTAAACCATCAACTTCTAAATATTGATTTGATACTTCGCCGTTTTCTTCTTTAACAACCCATTTACCTTCTGCATTTTTTTCAACAATTAAAGTATGGATTTTGTTAGATTTTTTTGACCAATCACTTGGTTCAGTTGCATAAGGTGAACATTGAACTTGGAAAATTTTGGTATCTGCTTCAACGTTAAATGAAGTGCCATTTGCTTTTGCACTATCAACAGTTGGAGCAGTTAAACTTACACTTGAATAGTATGCTAAATTTTTAACACTTGGTGCAGTTGGGATATTCGCAAATGTAACATCTTCTTTGGTTACGTTTTTGATTTGAATATCTGACAATGGTAAAGCAACTAACAATTCTTTGCCGTCTGCACTGTACAAACGATATGTAACTTTCAAATTACCAGTCGCTTCATCATTTAACATAACTTCCATTGCGTTAGCGTTGAATGAAATTTTTGATGAATCAAAAGTACGGTTTTCCAAAGCAACAGTTGCCGTTAAAACATAAGCAACATCACCGTCTACAGTAATATTTGCATAAGCACCACCAAAAATATTTACATCGGTACCCTTTTCAATTTTTTCAACTTTAACAACTTTGCCATCTACTTTGTAACTGCTTGGCAAAGGCAAAGATACTGTTTGTAAACCTTTTGGAAGAACAGTAATAACATTGTCTGGCATAGTCATTGCATATTCAGTATCAGTAACTGTAACTGAATATTTATTAAATAATGTTTCATTAGCATAGAAACGCCATTCGTATTGACCTACTTCTTTATAGGTATATTCAGTACCACCCGTTACTACATCTTCTTTACCTGCGTGGCAAAGTTTAACTGTGCCACCAGTAACAGATGGAGCAACAATTTTTGTGCCCAACTTAACCGTACGTGCTGGCAAGTTTATAATTGGATATGCCGTAGCATCACCAACTTCATCAGCCAAAGTGTTAACACGTAAAGCCGCAGCCACAGAAACAATTGGGCTGAAAATCCCCATAATAGCTACCAAAAGCAAAACAATTGCTGGTGCAAAGAAAAGTTTTAAAGATTTTTTCAATTTGTCCATGATGATAATATAAAGCCAAATAACAAGATTGGCAAGATATTATTTGCAACAATTGTTGACTTTATTTCATAAACAGGAATACAATACATTTATGACAAACGTAATGATAAATCGTGATGGTAAATTTGAAAAATTGGAAAATGCCAATTTAACCAATTTACCAACAGACGAACGTATCTGGATTCAATTGGTTAATCCAAACGAAACCGAAGTTCATCGTATTATCGACGAGCTTAACGTTCCAGAAGATTTTGTCCGTTCAGCATTGGACGATGAAGAAGGACCACGTGTTGATAAAGATGATGACACGGATTATGTTTTAACTGTTTTTGATATTCCCGTTGTCCAACGTGAGTACAATAGCGATGCTCCCTACACTACTATTCCTTTGTCGATTATCAAGAAAGGGCTTTTGACGATTAGCGTTTGTTTACAAGACAACTTTAAATTTCACGAAATTAAGCAAGGTACATTGCGCACAAACATTTTGTTGGATAGTAAAAAAATTGATTATCAGTTCTTACTTGGTTTTCACAGCTTATATGTTGTTTACTTACGAGCAATTGACCGTTCTAGTACTCGTTTGGAAAGTAAATTGATGCAGTCCCGTGATACCGATAACGATTTGCACGAATTGATGCGTTTAAAAAATGCTTTGATTTACTTTGCGTCAGCCTTACGTCAAAATGTACTTGTTGCTGAAAAATTAAAAACACAGAAGAACTTAACTGAAGACGATATTGAAACAGTCGACAATATTATTATTGAAATTAAACAAGCGTTCGCAACCTGTAACCTACAACGCGAGTTGATGACTGAAACGATGAGTACTTACTCTAATATTGTTAATACACGTTTAGCTGAACGTATGCGTTTGTTAACAATTGTTACAATTATTTTAGCAATTCCAACTTTGATTGCCGGAGTTTACGGAATGAATGTTCCACTACCCTTTGACCATTTAGCAAATTTAATTCCATTTTATATTGTCTGTGCCGTTATGTTTATAGCTTGTGTACTAGTCGCCGCTTTTATGTTTCCTAACCGTCATTCGTTCCAAAAGAAACCACAAAAAGCACATCGCAAAAGACGTAATCGAGAAACGAACGAAGATTAACAATTAAAGATGATGATTTAATAAAGCCCGTGCGTGTGCCAAGGCAGTTTCGCCACCACCGATAATACGGGCTATTTCTTTTTCACGTTCACTTTTATCCAATGGATAAACGTTAGTTACAGTTTGATTATCACTTACGTTTTTTTGAATTAAAAAATGTGTGTCAGCCATCGCAGCCACCGATGCTAAATGCGTAACCACAAGAATTTGTGATTGATGAGATAAAGCACTTAATTTTTCAGCCAAAGCCACACCCATTTTCCCCGAAATTCCGGTATCAATTTCATCAAAGACTAAAGTTTTGTCTGGTGTTGGATTTGCCACAGTTTTCACTGCTAACATTAAACGGCACATTTCACCACCCGAAATAATTTGTGCTAATGGACGTAGAGGTTGACCAACGTTTGCCGAGAATAAAAATTCAACAGCATCTGCGCCGTTTTGTTTTGGTGTTATCGCCGAGAATTGAACTTCAAATTGAGTTTGTTCCATTCCTAAATCTTTTAATTGTTTTATCAGTTGTGTCGATAACTCACGAGCCGCTGCTTGTCGTTGCGCCGTAACAACACTGGCTAGTTGCTCAACAACTTTTATCTGATTATCAATTTGTGTTTGTAGTTTTTGAATAGTATCACCAGCTTGTAACAAAC
>JAZSAE010000053.1:0-54027 GCA_045601705.1 Clostridia bacterium
TTTTTATTACGACAACTTATATATAAGAAGAATGTTCTTGTATATATTTTTTTGATAGTCACTATAACTTCGTAAAAGTTTTGTTTTGCGAAGTTTTATAAGTATGTGTTATTTTAATACAAATAACTATTCTATCAATTACTTTGATGGTTTCTAAAAGTTTTTAAATTTATTGTCTAAAACTTTCGTATAAAAAAAATATTTTTTCACAAAATATTTATATGGATATGATGGAAATCATGAACAGCTCACAACCACAAAACAAAAAACTAAAACCGTGGATGATTGCACTTATAATAATTGGCAGTACTCTACTAATCGGTGTTGTTGGCTCATTACTGGGCGGCAAAATGAAAGACACATACATACAACCACCTATGTCCCCTGCAGACTGGGTTTTTCCAGTAGTTTGGACGATTAACTATATAGCAATTGGTTTTGCAGCCTTTTTAACATATCAGGCTAATCAAGTCGCTGCAAGACGACGTAATGACTTAATTTGGTATGGTATTCATTTATTCTTTAATTTACTGTGGCCACTTTTCTTCTTCCGTTTAGAATTACTTGCTTTTTCGATTATTTGGTTAGTTTTAAATATTGTTTCTGCTATCATTGTTGCTTGTAGATTTTATAAATCGAATCTAATTGCTGGAATTATTATAATTATCTATATTATGTGGCTTTTCTACGCTTTTTATTTAAATTGTGGTGTTATGGTATTAAATGTTTAAAATAACAACTACCCCATTATTTGAACGAGTTAATAGATTTGGATTAACTCGTTTTTAATTTATATCAATAATTGATAAATCATCTGGAACAAAAACATTCCCTGTAAAATACCGTTTTGCATTTTTAATATACATTTCTTCCCTTAAATCTAAATTATCAGTTTCTGTATGCAATAAAACTAAATTTTTGGCGTTAACTCGGTGTGCAATTTTTGCAGCTTCACCGACTGTACTATGACTCATTGAGTGTACTTTGTATTTTTCACCATCTTCATCTAAACAGAAAGCATTATGTAGCAACCATTTACAATGGTTCATTTTGAGAAAATTATCTTCAACCAACGGCTCATCGCCACAAAAAACAATTTCATTGTTATTTAAACTAAATCCAAATTGTGTTTGTTTTTCGGCTTTTGTATCAAAAAAACGAACTGATAAACCACAAATACTTTTTGTTTCGTTATCATCAACTGCTATAAATTTAATATTAGGTAAAATATTTTTTTCATCGAAGACCAAATCTCGAATTGTTTTAATCGCTAAAATTGTTCTTTTGTTTGCATAAATGTTACAATCTCCGTGATATTTTCCTTTGCGAATCGCACCACATATTTTCTTTAAAACCCAAACAATACCTATAATATGATCAGGATGACTATGACTAATAAAGATATCATGTATGTCAGTTAATTTTATCCCTGTACTTAACAAGCGACCTAGAATTTGATTTCCACCCCCACCGTCAATTAAAAAGTATTCATTATTATTTTCAATACAAAAACAAGTATTATAACAATGTTCGTTAAAATTACCATTTGCCGTACCTAAAATAATGAGTTTCATTAGTTTATAATATCATAAATTTAATATTTATGGAATTAAATACGTGGCTTACGGAATGCCATCATTAAGAATAATACTGAACCACCGAACAAAAACAAAGCAACAACACTACCACCACCCCAAACTGTTATATCTAATAAATTCTTTTTAGGATTCTCAATTTTACCTTCTGATTTTTCTTCTGGTACTGTTCTTTCAAAGTAAACTAATAATTCAACATCTGACGTAACATTAGATAACTGATATGTATTATCATCAAGTTCTAAAACAACATCATCGCAAGTAACAGTTTTAATAGCATAATTTTTATCTGGCTTAAAAATAAAAGAAATGTCTTCACCATAAGTTACCGATTTACTGTTTGGTGTAACAATACCTTTTCCAACAACCTTAACAGTAACTAAATAAGTTTTCAATGTTGGATAAGCAGTTAGTGTAATATCGGTTGCTGGCATTTCAAAAGTTTGGTTTGCAATACTTTCATTGAAACCATTGATTAAAATATCTTCACTAATTTTCCAAATATACCAATTGTATTTTTCTTCCAAGGTTGGAATAATTTCTACAGTATCACCAAACAAATACTCACCTGCACCAATAATACTTACAAAACCTTGGCTTGGTTGTTGAATTGTAATCTTATATTTATTGCGTTTATAATAAATGTTTAATGTTGTAGAATCTGTAACTGTAATTTGTTCAAATTCTATAACAGTAAATCCTGTATAATCTTTTGCTTTACCTTCTGTTAAAAAACCTAATCGAGTATAAAGAGTTTCACTTTCATATAAATTATAATTTTGATAATCTGGAACAGTGTCCGGATTATTTAAATCATAAATTGGTTCGATGTAATGATTAACGATATATGCAACCTCTTCAGTCGCAAATTCAACTTTAAGATTGTGATGTTTAGAAGGATTGGTAATTGTATAACTTGTAACGTGATTAACGTCCGGTAAAATTGTTTCATCTAAATAAACAGCTGAAACATAATATCTTTCGTCGGGGTAAAATTCAACTGTAACAGGCTCATTTTCCATAAATAAATTAAACCCATCTAATGATGCTGTTCCATGTGCACCAGATTGAACATCAACTGTTACATATTCAGGAATTAAACCATCAAAAATTGGCATACCATAACCATAATAAGAATCCTTTCCGGGATTACCTAAATCAAGAATTGTTGGCGTATTTTTATATGTACCAGATAAGATCTGTTCGATTTCAGCCATTGTGTAATTATGCATTGGGTCAGATTTTAACAATGCAATATATCCAGCTACGTGTGGTGCAGCCATTGATGTGCCACTTTTAAAATCAGTAGCACCATCCACATAAGCACTATTAATACTTGAACCAGGTGCAGCAACATCAACTAAATTTCCAATATTTGAATAATTAGCAAGTGTTAAATTTGGATTAAGTGCACTAACCGTAATGGCATTTTCAATTTTTGCAGGAAGATAATTAACCACATCATCATGCATTTCATTACCTGCCGCAACAACACAAAAAGTTTCACAATTATAAAAACTTTGAAAAATTGATACTAAATAACTATGTAAATTGTTTGTAAGGAAATTAGATTCCATACCAAAACTCATATTTATTGCCGCAATATTATAAGTTTGACACATAGTATATAAATACTCAATAGCATTATACAAACCAAGTGTTGAACCAACTACATTTGCCGATTCATCAGTTGATAAAAATTTAATTGGTAAAATTTTCACATTTGGTAATGTCATATCACAAATAATACCGGAACAATGTGTTCCGTGACTATCATCATCTTCAAATGCATAGCCTGTTTTATTCACTCCTGTATAATCCATACCGATGTATTTACCATCATCACCAACTAACAACCGATCTTTAAACCAAGGATGATCTGTATCAATGCCAGTATCAAGAACAGCAACAACAACTTCTGGAAGTTTTGTATAATTATTATTATTTGCATTTAAAACATCTACAATATACTGTGAATACTCTGGAACTCCCATCGCTGCTACACCCCACGATTCATATGAAAATGTATCAGTTAATCCAAGTGGTGTTAATTGCTGCTCTGGTTCAACATCTTTCTCAACCCAACATAAACCATCAACACTAACAGATGTAATATCTGCACAATTAGAGTAATAATTATATGCATCTCGAGTATTAAATTCATTATCAAACTGTAAAACATATAAATTATCAAAGTTAATAACAGCCACTGCTTCATGTTTATCAAAATTTGAATTTTGCGTTTCTACAATTAAACGTTTTGTTGCAAATTGTTTTGTTAAGACCATATTATGGTCGCCTGTAGTAACATTATATCCCGTACTTATTGCTAAATCATCCAAACGATATAATCTTTCCGAATTAGAAAGCAAACTAACAGCCTGGCTTTTCCCCAAAAATGTTCTTGGATTACTTTCAGTTAACGCAGAAAATTTTACATCAGATACTAAACATTCGCCGTTGTCACCAAATACTACATCTTCATCTTTTTCAAAAAAAATCACAGAATTTTCAGCAATTGCATTTTCTCTGACAATTGTTGTTAATGCTGACATAAAATCTTTATAATTTTGTATTTTTACTGTAGAAACGTTCGCTGAAACATTTACATTATTTAATCTACTAAAATTAACAATAAATACAGCACTAACTAAAACAAAAATTAGTAAAAAATAAAAACTTAAATTGCGAATTGTTTTTTTCATTCGTTATTTTCCTAAAAAATTATCATTGATTCTTAATTTTTTGTCAATGAATTGATTGACAAGTATAAAAACATATAGTATATTAATAATGTTTGGCCCGCTAGCTCAGTTGGTTAGAGCGCATGCCTGTCACGCATGAGGTCGACAGTTCAAGTCTGTTGCGGGTCGCCATTCATACACAGTATTAGTTTGTGGAATTTTAATCAAAATATTATTTTTTGTGTTTTATGTAAATTATATATAAGACCATTTTTGTGGCATTGTGCGATTTTGTTTAAACCAATCAGTATTTTTCAAAACTGTTGTATTATTCGAACACATAAGTTTAATTTCAGAATCATCTCCATTTGCATAAAAAATAATGTTTCCATTTAAAGAACAAAAAGAATTATTCTTTTCAACATAAGCTAATGTAACATAGACTTTTGATGTATACTGCGCAATACGATTAACAAATTCTTGAGTTGGAAAATTATATTTTTTCGCACCGGCACAACAATTTACTCCAACATTTTTTGGTTGAATTTTTTTTAATAAAGTTTCACTAGAACTAGTTTTAGAACCGTGATGCCCTGCTTTATATAATTCAACAGGTTGTAATGTATTTAACGTAACCAAGGATGCCTCGCCTTCGGCTTCTAGGTCGCCTGTAAATAAATAATATTTGTCATTATTTTGAATAATTTGACAACAAACTGAGTGATTATTTTCAGTCGAAGATATTTCACGATAAAAACACTGGTCTAATATTTCTAATTCAATATTATTACTTAACTGATATTTCTTTTGAGCTCCATTCGTTTCAGCAATACAATCTTGTGCCGTATAGATTTTTGTACCACAACGTGCTTGAAGTTCACTTACTTCACGTAGGTAATTTTGGTAAATTTGATTTGTAGCCGTATTATCAGTTACTTGTGCAAATTGAATTACAGTTTTAATGTTGTAAATATCAAAAAGACTTGTTTCATCTTCGGTAGTTGCAAAACCAGCATAGTGGTCTTTGTGTGCATGTGTTACAATCACATATTCAAGAATATCGTCTTCAATATATTGGTTTATATAGTTTTTTATAACCGGAATTGAACTTTTATCCGAACCTGCATCAATCAAAATTTCTGTATTCCCTGCCTTAATTAAGGTACAATCACCATCGGTTTTATTACCAAGTTCTAAGAAATGAACAGACAATTCTTGATTTTTTATGAGATTAACATCAATAGTGGTTTTATTATTTTTGTCATCTGGATGAAAAATATTTGGAAATAAACTATAACCACCATATAAAACTAATGTTAGAATAACAAGACAAATAAAAACACAAAAAAGTGGGCTCATTTTACTACGAGAAAATTTACGTGCCCGACTTGTATATCTTCGGTTTTTATTTTGATAATTACTTCTTTGTGGATTACGATATCGTGCCATCAATATAGCATTGTAACATCAAATAAAAAAAAATAAAATTTTTTTTAATCTTGCTTTGTGTTTGTTTGACTACTTGATGATTTTGTATATGAATTTGAATTTGATTTTGATGAAGTTACACAAGTTTTGTTGTTTGAATTTGTAGAATTGTTTTTTTTCTTTTTTCCACTAAATTGCATACCTGTATCATCAATCCAACCTGCTAAACTACTACTCATTTCAATAAAGGTATCTTTTATTGTTTTACCAATAATTTTCATTGGGTTATTTTTTTTGTTTTTGTTGGTGGTAGTTGTTTTATTTTGTTTTTCCATATCTCTAGTATGCGTTGCTTGTGGCAAAATATACGGACAAAAGCATAAAAATACTTATGACAATCAATTCTGACTTTTACGAAAGCAATGAAGCGAATCTATTATCACAAGCATACAACGAATCATTTACTCAATCAAAAAACAATGACTTACTATTTTTGATTTGCTTATTTTTAACACTATATATATAATTATTTTAATGAATAAAATACAAAAGTTAATTAAAGACGAAAACAAAAGACAATGGAGCAAAATCAATTTAATTGCCAGCGAAAACATTGCTAGCAAAAATGTAATGGCTGCTATGGGTAGTTGTCTAACCAATAAATTTGCTGTAGGTTATCCAGGTGCACGCTACTATTCAGGTTGTGAAGTTGTAGACCAAGTAGAAAATTATTGTCGTGATTTAGCTTGTAAATTATTTGAAGCTGACCATGCCAACGTACAACCACACTGTGGGTCAGCAGCAAATATGGCTGTATATTTTGCTTTATTAAAACCTGGTGATACGATTTTATCAATGTCATTGGATGCAGGTGGACATTTAACTCACGGTGCTAAAGTTTCATTCTCAGGTAAACTTTATAATGTTGTTAATTATGGATTGGATAAAGATGGAATCTTGGATTATAAAAATTTAGAAAAATTAGCAAAACAACATAAACCACAAATCATCGTAGCTGGTTGTAGTGCATATAGTTTGGTAATTGATTTCGAACGCATCGCTAAGTTAGCAAAATCAATTGGTGCGTACTTTATGGTCGATATGGCACACTTTGCTGGTTTAGTTGCAGCAGGTCTTTACCCTAACCCAATGAAATGGGCTGATGTTGTAACAACCACCACACATAAAACATTACGTGGACCACGTGGTGGAATGATTCTCTGTAAAGAAGAATTCGCTAAAGCTATTGATAAAGCAGTCTTTCCTGGTTCACAAGGTGGACCTTTAATGCACGTCATTGCTGCAAAAGCTGTGTGTTTAGAAGAAGCTTTTACACCAAATTATCGTCGCTATATGGAGAAAGTTGTCCAAAATACAAATTACTTATGTGAAGAATTAAAAAAAGCTGGAATCAAAATTATTTCTGAAAAAACTGAAACTCATTTGTTCTTAATTGATTTGAGAGATACAAACAAATCAGGACGTCAAGTCCAAGATGAACTTGAACAAAAATTTGGTATTGTAACAAACAAAAACAAAATTCAAGATGATCCACGCACAGCTATGGAAACCAGTGGCGTTCGTATTGGTTTACCATTTATTACAAATTTAAAGAAAGTTAATCGTAATGTATTAAATGAAATTAAAGAATGTATCGTATCTGTTGTTTTAGACAAACCTGAACCTGTTTTAAAATACATTCCTAAAATTTTTAAGTAATTTTTATAATTTATTTTTTATTATTTGTTAGTTTGTAAATCATTGCATTCAATTTTTTTGTAGCAATTTTCTACTAATTCTTCAAAATTTAATTTTTGCTCTTCTGCTAGAACACGCTCTAGAGATGGTTTAATAGTTGGATGTGATGGAACAAATACTGTACAACAATCTTCGTAAGGCAAAATACTAATTTGATAAGTTTGGATTTGTTTTGCTAAATGAATAATTTCATCTTTATCAAAACAAATCAATGGTCGAAGAATTGGTAATTTTTTAGCAACAAAATTATTACTAGTAATACCTTGAATAGTTTGACTGGCAACCTGAGCCAAATTTTCACCAGTAATAATACAATCTGCAGAATGCTCCACACCAATTTTTTCAGACAACGCAATCATAAAGCGACGCATAATCGTAATAGTAAATTCGTCGTGGCAATTTTTTTGAATTTGAGAACCAACTTCCGTAAAAGGAACAATATAAAGTTTTCCCATATTACCATACTGATTTACTTGTTGGCATAGAGAAATAACTTTTTGTAATGCAAGTTCACTAGTATATGGTGGTGTTGTGAAATGAACAAAATCGACTGTTAACCCACGTTTCATAGCTAAAAAAGCGGCGACAGGACTATCAATACCACCCGAAATTAAGCAAAGTGCACGTCCTGAAACACCTACTGGTAAACCACCCAAACCACGTTCTACTCCTGTTGAAACATACGCTATACCATTATGACGAATTTCAACTTGAACTGCTGTATCTGGTTGTTGAACATCAACCTTAGCTTGTGGGTTGTTTTTTAAAATTACATCACCACATTGTGGTGCAAAAATAGGACTCTTTATTGGAAAATTTTTATCAGCACGATTTACAATTACTTTAAATGTACCGTTAATTTTTACTGTTGATAAGTAATTCAAAATATCTTCTGGTTTTTGGAAATTAACAGTTTCACAAACACGAATACTTGTTAAACCGAAAACTTTTTTTAATTGCGCAACAATTGACTGAGCATCTGTAAATTCACTAACAACTACTCTAGTATCGTTAACGTCAGTCTTAACTGTTTCTGGTAAAGATTGACGAATATTTTTCATCAATGTGCGTAAAAAATACCCACGATTAGCGCCTTTTAAGTGTATTTCCCCATAACTACATACTATAACGCTCATTTGTTTTTACGTGCCTCAATTTTTGATAAAATTTTTTCTGCTTTTTTCTTATAAGGATTATCTAGATAAAAATCAAAATCATTCAATACTTGATCTAAATCAAAATCATTATCTTGATTTAATAATTGAAAAAAGTCATTTTGCAAATCTTGATTTTCAGATGTTAAAATATAATTCAATAAATTTGCTAAACAAATTTCCGGATTATATTTTGAAGTATAACGTTCTGCCGAAATCTTGGTAGCATAGGCTTCAATATCTTTTAATCGTTGGGATGCAGTATTTTCAAGTTCTGATTCTTGTGTTGCTTCATCTAAAACACTAACAGTATCAATGTTTACATCTTCTTGTACTTGTTCTTCAATTGGTGAAACCACATAAGAACTTGGAAATGGAATAATCAAAGATTCAAATTCTTGATCAAATTCATTGATTAACTGATTTAAATAAGTGTTTGTCATTTTGTGATAATTTCCCCTTTTTATTCAATATCAATAATACCACACCAATCACGATTAATGCAATACTTAAAACAAAAGAAACTCGGTTAAAAACAAAATCTGCATTTGTTCCAGGGAATAATAAACTATCCGTACGTAATGGTTCAATTATAGCCCGAACAAATCCATACCAAATTAAATAACTTGCCGTGGTTGTTCCAAATTTATTTTGTTTTTTGAAAACATAAAACAAAAACCAAAAGCCAATAAAATTTAAAATACTTTCATAAAAGAAGGTTGCTAAGTGATATTCTTGCAAAGCATCTATATAAACAGTAAATGGGAAACAATGCCAGCCTATTGCAACTCCAAATGCTTCTTGATTAAAAAAATTACCCCAACGACCAATACTTTGTCCTAAAATCAAAGCGATAACAACCATATCTGTGATTACAAATGGACTACATTTTTTTATTGCACAATAAATCATTATCCCAATCAGACCACCAATCTCTGCACCATAAATTGCCAAACCTTGAAAACCACCATTAGATAAATTAAAAAAATCAACCATAGTTAATTGGTCAGAAAAAACGATATAATACATACGTGCACCTAGAATAGCCAAAGGAACAACAAATAAAATTAAGACATATGGAATATTATTATCATAGCCACGTTGACGACATAAATAATCGCATATAATTATGCCTATCAATAAACCAACAGCAATAATAATACCGTAATAAGTAATATTTAGACCCAAAAATTGAAATCCCACATTTGGATTATAACACATAGAATAAAATATGGAAGTAAAACGAGGTGAAATCTATTTTGCTAATCTAGGCGATAATAATTGCAATTTAAACAGTGAACAAGAAGGCTTCCGTCCAGTTTTAATTTTACAAAACGATATTGGTAATAAATACAGTCCAACAGTTGTGGTTGCTTGTTTAACATCAAAAATATATAAGAATAAAATTCCAACACATGTATTCTTGAATGCAACTGATTATAATCTTCATTATGACAGTTTAGTTTTATGTGAACAAATCAAAACAATCGACAAAAAACGTTTGCATAACAAATTAACAACAATCAACTACAATGACCAACAACGTATTGACCGTGCTGTTAAATTAAGTTTAGGACTTACCAATTGAAACTACGTTCATGATAACCACCAAAATAACCTAACTCCATCAGAAAACTACTTGGTACAGTACGACTTATTTCACCATTAAGGAAACGTGAACGAGCATAAGAAATATTTAAATTACGCATAGCACGAGTAATTGCAACATAAAGTAAACGACGTTCTTCTTCCAGAATCTCATCCTTATATTGAGATTTATATGATGGAAACAATCCATCTTCCATACCAACTATATAAACATTTTTAAATTCCAAACCTTTTGCACTGTGAATTGTTGAAATAATAACGTGATCAGTTGCATCTGGGTCTTCACCGCCAGCTAATGTAACACTTTGTAAATAACTGCTTAAATCAGCTGTTGGATTAACCGTAGCAAATTCACGAATTGAACCACATAACTGATAAATATTTTCAAGGCGACTCTCACTATCATCTTTTTCAGACTCATAATGACTTTGTAATCCAGTAACATCAACTATTTCGTTTGCTAATGAAATTAACCCCTGTTTTAATAAATCTTGTAACTGACGCAAAATATTAGCAAATTGACGAATTGCATTTTTAGTCTTAGTTGGAACTCCGATATCATAATTTTCAATATCAACAACAATTTGATATGAAGTTAAACTATGTTCACGGGCATATTGTTTGATTTTAGCATGACAGGCTTCCCCGATGCCACGCTTGGGGAAATTGATAACATTAAATAAAGCAACTTCATCATTATGATTGATAAGCAATCGTAAGTAATCCAAAACAATTTTAACTTCTGCACGTTCGTAGAATTTGAAACCACCCCAAACTACATAAGGTATGTTATACATACGCAAAGCTTCTTCAAAGCGGCGAGATAAAGCATTGATACGCATCAAAATAGCCGAATCAGACCAAGTACCACCATTACGACGACATTCTAAAATATGACTAATAATTCCTTGCGCTTCTTGTTTATCATCATAATAATCTTCATAATTAATTAATCCATCATTTATATTGCTAAACAACTTTTTATCAATACGATTATTATTTTTAGAAACCAAATCACTTGCCAACTTAACAATGTTACCCGAACTTCGAAAATTTTCTTCCAAGCGATAAATTCGTGCTTCTGGAAAATCTGCTCGAAAGCGATTGATATTTTCTACACTAGCACCACGCCACGAATAAATACATTGGTCTTCATCACCAACCACCATTATATTACGATGTTTTTGCGCTAACAAAGACACAATTTCATATTGTATTTCGTTTGTGTCTTGAAACTCATCAACTAAAATATATTGAAAATAATCTTTCAATTTATCACAAACCGTAGTATTGGTCTTTAATAGTTCTAATGTTTCTAATAATAAATCATCAAAGTCATAAGCATTATTTTTGCGTAATTGCTCACGATAAGCATTAAAAATTTTTATCAAAGGATCATGGTAACTGGTAAATTCAACAATACCATTGTGCTTCCAATTAGATAAACCACTAACAGCAGCTTTATACAATTCAGTATCAACTTCTTGAAATAACTCTTTGATGATTTCTTTCAATACTTTGTTTGAATCAGAAGTTGCATAAATTGAAAAATTTGGTTTACCACTATGTTTACGTAAAATACGAACACAAAAACTATGAAAAGTGCCTATAAACGTATTAAAAGGTCGTCCGAGTAATTTTTCAACCCTTTCACGCATTTCATTGCCGGCTTTATTTGTAAAAGTCAAAGCTATAATTGATTTTTCTGGAATACCACTTTGCAATAGATGCAAAAGTCGACTGGTTAATACACGAGTCTTACCTGACCCAGCGCCAGCAGTTACCAACATCGCACCTAAAGGTGCATTAACAATCTCTGATTGAGTTATTGTCAATCCCATGACGTTATTATACTACATTGACATAGTTTGACAATTAAACAGTTGTTCTTTTTCGTATCGTTCACGATATTCTTGCAGTTTATGACTTAAACCAAAGATGTAACGTTGTCTTGCACCATCATCCATTGTTTGCATTAACTGATGATCCATTAAACTTGCCAAAGCATTCTCTCCATTACCAGCCATAAAAATTGCTTTAATTCGATTATATTCAAGTTCTTCTGCTGGATTGATAACAGCTGCGATTTGTTGCTTGGCATGGTCTACAAGATATTTTTTGGCGGCATTAGTGTCTGCACCTTGACTGCGTAAAATAGTTAATGTTTTTTTACGCCGTTGTTTTTCTTCTTGCCAAAAACCAGAAGATAAACGTTTAAAAGCCAACCTGGCCATTGTCCTTAGTTCAGAACCTTTCAGACTCATTTATTTTCCCCCAAAAATTTCTAATTTGCTTTTGTATTTCGTTTGATATTAAAGCATAAAAAAAGTGTTGATAAATGTCTAATTAAATCGTTCAACAAATTTCGACATATGCACAAACAAAAAAGCGACACGAAGATTTCAATGTCGCTTTTTTGCATTGTGTGGCTTTTAGCTATTATTCAGCCTTTGCCGAACTTGATTTTTTACAACGTCCAGTCTTACAATTCTTAGCTGTTTTTGCCATTGTCCACCTCCTTTGTTCGATGTTCTTTCGAACTATTAGTATTTTGTGTAGACTTATAAATTTTATACAATTATTTTTTAATAACAGCTTTAATACGACGAATACCTGCGCTACTACTTTCTTCCTTAATGATTTTAAAACTAATTAAATCAGCAGTATTATTTGCGTGAGGGCCACCACAAATTTCGGTAGATACATCACCAATGGTATAAACTTTAACCCGTTCACCATATTTATTAGCGAATGAACCTTCTGCACCAATTTCACGAGCTTCGGTAATTGACATTTCTTGAACAGTTACAGTAATTTTTTGCTGAATTGCATCATTAACAAATTTTTCCAAAAACACTATTTCATCAGGTGTTAATTTATGATCACAATTAAAATCAAAACGTAATCGTTCTGGTGTAATATTACTTCCTTTTTGGACTACTTCCTTACCTAAGAGTTTTTTCAAACCAGCCAACAATAAATGTGTTGCTGTATGTAAATATGCTGTTTCTTCACTTGTGTCAGCCAAACCACCTTTAAAAGTACCTGCTGATGCTGTATGACTTAATTCACTATGTTTATTCTTAGCAACTTCAAATTCTTCCATATTAACAGTTAATCCGTGTTCTGTTGCTAATTCTTGTGTTAACTCAATTGGAAAACCATAAGTTTCATACAAACGAAAAGCAGTTTTACCTGAGAATTGTTTATCTTTTAAGTATGGTAAAATTTTATTAAATTCACGAATACCTTGTTCAATAGTCTTGGAAAACTTATCCACTTCATCTAAATAATTTTTAGTAACAGTAATATCAATTTGATAAATACCTTGGAAAAATTCACGATAGAACTGAATCAATCTTTCATAAACATTACGTGAACAACCTAATTGGTTTGCCATACGAACTGCACGACGAATCAATCGACGCAAAACATATCCTTGACCGGTAGCAGATGGCAAAACACCATCACTTAAAATCATAGTTGCAGCACGTGTATGTTCTACAAGCACACGAAAAGCTTTTAAATGCTCTTGATACGATTGCTTACAATCATCAGCAACAATTTGAATTGCTGGTTCAAATAACTCACTATCATAAACAGTTTGATAACCATTTACAAAGCAAAGCAATCTTTCCAAACCCATACCTGTATCAACATTACGTTGTTTTGCAGGAACGACTTCACCGTCCTTTTGGTGAATAACATATTGCATATAGACATCATTACCAATTTCAACATATTTACCACAATCACAACTTGGATTACATTCTGGACCACATGGTGTTTTCCCGGTATCATAAAACATTTCACTATCTGGACCACATGGACCAGTTCCAGTTGCCAATTGCCACCAATTTTCACTCTTTGGTAAAAAGAAAATACGTTCTGCTGGAATCCCTACTTGTTGCCAATATTCGGCAACTTCATTATCACGTGGTGCAACTTCATCACCTGCGAAGGCTGTCACAGCGATACGGTTTTTATCTAAACCTAAATATTGTGGATTTGTCAAAAAATCATACGACCAGGCAACTTTTTCTTTCTTAAAATAATCTCCTAAAGACCAGTTTCCCATCATTTCAAAGAACGTTAAGTGACTGTTATCTCCTACTTCGTCAATATCACCAGTACGGACACATTTTTGTATATCACATAAACGTTTTCCAGCAGGATGCTTTTCACCTAACAAAAAAGGAACTAATGGTTGCATTCCAGCTGTAGTAAACAAAACACTACCATCGTTCTCAGGCACTAATGACCAAGAAGGAATAATTTGATGTTCGTGTGCTTGATAAAAATCAAACCACATTTTTCTTAATTCGTGATATGTAATTTTACGCATAATAAAACATTATATCATAAATCGCCAATTGTGTCTTCATATTTAAGCGTATTTTCGTCTTCTAATAAATTACCAAAACCTGCTTGCTTTAATAAGTCCATTAACATATCATTATTCGAAGTTGATATTTTTTCAAACTCTTCCATATCCTTAGCAATTTCGTCTTCGGTTGGCATTTGTAAATTCAACTTACGAGCAATTTCTTCAACCAATGAACTTGGTTTGTTTTCTGTTGTTTCGTTTGTTTGTTCTTCTTGCTTTGGTTCTTCTTGCAGTTCTTGTTGTTCTTTATTTACAGAATCTTGCTCATCTTTTTTAGGTGTATTTGGATTAGACTTTTCCAAAATCGTACGACGTGGTAAAGTTGGAGGTACAGCATTTTCCGAAAAAATCGATTGTGGTTGATTAGGGGTCGACTGTAATTGAGATTGAGCACTTGATACCGAACTAGTTTGGATATTAGGATTACGATTAACTGTTGGTTCAATTTTATTATTTGGAGCAATTTGTGATGGTTGATTTTGAACCTTACCATAAGTAGATTGTTCTAATGTAAAATTATAAGGCGAATACAACTTAAATGTTTGTGAAACAAATTTATTTTTACAATCAAAAACACTGTTATCAATTATTGAAGTATTAACACCTAAATTAACTATTTTTTCAAATAATTGTTCTAGGTCACAAGGATAACACCAAATAAAAATCATATCTATTTTTTGTTTATTATTTTCAGCACATTCGTAGGCGTCGATTAATAAACGTGAATCTAAACAATTAACACCAGTTTGTTTAAACTTCATCTTACCAATCGTTGTCATATTGTATTCGGAAGCAATTTCACGAATTCCAGGTAAAGTATCTTCACTGAAACCATATAGTTTACATTGTTCAATTTGATATTTACCGTTGATAAAAAACAAAATTTCTAATAAATTTTCACGACTGATACCAACATTATCAACATCAATAAACATTGCAATTCGTGGTTTTGATACTGTTGATTTTTTCGCAGAACGTACACTCGGAGTATTTGCACTTTTTTTAGAGGATGTCGTTTTAGTACTTGTCAAAGTTTGAGCATCATCTTTTTTTGAACTTTTGCTCGTTGAAGTTTTTTTATAACCTTCATAAACTTTTTGTTCCATAATCCCCCAAATCCACTATAAGACAAAAATCAAAAATTGACAATTATTTTATACCAAGCAAACCAGCAGCAGCAATCATTGCTGCATTATCGCCACACAAAGAAGAATCAGGCAAAAATAATTTTACATTTTGTTTTTGACACATAATTGTAAATTGTTCACGTAAATATTGATTTGCAGAAACACCACCACAAATACCTAGCTTTTTTATACCAGTTGATTGTAAAAATTCAAGTGTTTTATTAAGTAATTGAGTTATCGCACAATATTGAAAATTAGCACATATTTCAGGTAAATTTAATTTAATACCTTTTTGTTGAACTTGGTTAATATAATTCAAGACTGCTGTTTTCAAACCTGAATAAGAAAAGACATCTTTTGGAAATTTATTAAGTATTGGTGTAAAAGATAGTTTCATATCTGCCATCTTGGCAACCTTTGGACCACCAGGATATGACAACCCTAAAACCCTTGCAACTTTATCAAAAGCTTCACCGACAGCATCGTCTGCCGTAGTACACAATATTTTTGTTTCCCAATTTTCATTGATTTGATACAAAATTGTATGACCACCAGAAACCAACAGACATAACATTGGTGGTTGTAAATCCGGATTAGATAAACGCAAACTTGAAATATGACCATATAAATGATTTACAGCAACAAATGGAATATCAAGCGCATTAGCAAGACTTTGACCGAAAACACGCCCTACCATTACAGCACCAGGCAATCCTGGATGTGTTGTAGCTGCCACTTGGTCTATTTGCTCAATCGATACATTAGACTTTTTTAAGCATTCATCCAAAACTGGTAAAATATTTTCAATGTGATTACGTGCTGCAATTTCAGGAACAACACCACCAAATTCTTGATGAATATCAATTTGTGAAATTGTTACATTAGACAAAATTTTATAATTTTCATCAATCACAGCAACACTGGTTTCATCACAAGATGTTTCAATCCCTAAGGTTAACATATTATTGATTTTCCTCGGTATTTTGTAACAAAAAGGCATCAGAAAATATTTTCAAATCACCATCCATAACTTTTTCAACATTTGATGTTTCAGCATTTGTTCTGTGGTCTTTTACCATTGTATATGGACAGAAAACATAACTGCGAATTTGACTGCCCCATTCGATTTTCATTTGTACTGGTTGTAAATTTTTTAATTTACGACGTTCATTTTCAAAATGGATGTATTCTAATTTAGACAATAAGTTCTGCATACAAGTTTGACGGTTTTGAATTTGACTACGTCCATTTTGACAAGTACAAACAATACCAGTTGGTATGTGCGTAATACGAACAGCACTTTCGGTTTTGTTAATATGTTGACCACCAGCACCAGAAGCACGATAAACATCAATACGCAAGTCTTTTTCTTCAACCTTATACTCAGTTTTTTCAATTTGTGGAATTACTTCCACAGCCACAAAACTAGTATGACGACGTTTGTTTGCATCAAAAGGACTGATACGAACAAGACGATGAACACCAGCTTCACTTTTAAAAATACCATAAGCATTTAAACCAGTGATAGAAATTGATGCACCTTTAATTCCAGCACCATCACCTTCTTCAATATCTGTAATTTCGTAATTAAAATTTTGTTGTTCAGCAAATCGACACATCATACGCATAACCATTTCTGCCCAATCCTGCGCTTCCGTACCACCTGCACCTGCTGTAATATTTAAAACACAGTTACAACCATCATATTTACCGACTAATAAAGTCTTAACATAAAATTCATCAAACTGCTTTTTCACACGATCATATTCTTCAATTAACTCATTTTCGGAACAAACCAAAGTTAATTCCAAAAAATCATTTAAGTCTTTATTTACAATATCAAATTCAGCAACAAATTCTTGCAAAGATTTAATGCGCTTATTTTGTTCGACATTATTCCAATCTTGCTCTTGCTGTTTTAATAAATTTTCTAATTCTTGACGTTTACCACCAACTAAATCGTTGATTGCATCAAGTTTTATTTTTGCTTTTTGAATTACATTATAATCTAACATTATCTATCACTTCTTTTCATTTAATTTTGCTCTTGCTAATTTTTTATAATAATCATCTACCGCATCGACAACAGCAGACTGAACTAAATCGGCAATATATAATTTGTCTTCTGGCAAGCCATCCATTGCGCTTACAATATCTTCATTTTTAATAGTTAACGCTGTTTCAATTGAACTATTGATTAAAAAATCACAAACAACATCACTTGCAACTAATGCAAAAACACCACCAAAAGTTTTAAATTTAGCTTCTGTAATAACGCCATTTGTAATCCGTAAATAAATTTTAATAACTGTACCCAAGCCTAAATTACCAACTTGTCCAACAGCATCAGCATTAGAAATCATACCAGCATTTTGCAAAGACTGTAAACGTTCCAAAATAAAATCATTATACATTACTTAACCACCTCCGCTTTAACACTAATTGGACTGATTGAACGTAATTTTTTTATAACGCCAATCAAAGCATTAACTGTGTAGTCCAAATCTTCCTTAGTCGTTGCACGGCCTAAAGTAAAACGAACTGTACCGTTAATATACTCATCACTAACGTTCATAGCTTGTAAAACGTGACTACGTGTCAATTTTTCACTGCATGATGCTGTACCAGTTGAAACCCGAATACCTTCAATATTCAATAAAGCAACTACACTTTCACCACTTACACCTTGGAAAGAAAAGTTAACGTTATTGTTTAAACGTTGATTACGATGCCCATTTAATTTAACACCAGAAATTTTCGTTTCAATTTCATTGATAAAATAATCACGTAATTTTTTTAGACGAGTATTATTTGTACTACTATCACGCATACAAATTTCAACTGCCTTACCAAAACCAACAATTGCTGGTAAGTTATATGTTCCAGCACGCATACCACTTTCTTGATACCCACCATGAATAAATTGGTCAATACGTGTACCACGTTTAATATAAATAGCGCCAACGCCTTTTGGACCATAGATTTTATGTCCAGATATTGATAAAGAAGTGATATCCATTTCTTTAAGATTGATGCTTACACTTTCTAACGCTTGTGATGCATCGGTATGGAAATATACATTATTTTGGTTGCAAATATTTGCGATTGTGTTGATATATTGAACAGTACCAACTTCATTGTTTGCAGTCATAACAGACACAAGACAAGTTGGCTTAGATAATTTTGACAACAAATCTGGGATTGAAATAATTCCATTCTCATCGACTTTAACATACTCTACCTCTACACCTTTTTCTGTTAACCAACGTGCCGTTTCAGTAACACTTGGATGTTCAATTGCACTAATTAAAATACGTTTAATTGGTGATGCTGAAACAATCCCTTTAATTGCCCAGTTATTTGCTTCAGTAGCACTTGATGTAAAATAAATTTCATCAGGATCAGCATTGATAATTTTAGCAACATTGATACGTGCTTCATCGATTGCCTTACGAGCCGTATATCCAATCTCATGAAGCGAATTTGGATTACCGTAATTTGTAATGAAATAGGATTGCATAGCATAAAAAACTTCACCATTACAATAGGTCGTAGCAGCATTGTCTAAGTAAATTTCCTTGTTTTGCGCCATATAGTTATTTTACTCCTTTCTGAACAACAAAATCAAGTGATTTAGGCACTTTAAATGCTTACGAATAACTTGATAATCTGGAATAATTTTACCAACTATATTCCAAAATGCTGGTGTATGATTAAACTCTAATAAATGACATAATTCGTGTACTACTATATAATCTAATAAATTTGGTGGCAGAAAAATTGCACGCCAGTTAATTGCAATATTACCACGACTATCACATACACCCCAACGAGTCTTATTGTTATTCGTTGTGACATTAACTGGTCTTAAACGTAATTGTTTTGCCATATAATTAACACGTTCAATCAAAACTTCGTTTGCTACCTTACGATACCATTTTTCAACTTTTGCTAAAATTTTTTCGCTTGGAATTTTAGCCGGAATCAATAACTTATTATCATTGATAATAATTTCTTTAACTTCATTTGAGATTAACGGTGTTATTTCTTTTCCTAAAAAAAGAAAAACTGTATAATTGATAACATTTGGATTGATATAAGAATTACTACGAATAGCGTTTTGTTTCTTTATAATCCAATCTTCTTTTTGTTTAATAAAATCAAAAATTTTATTTTCTGGATAATTATATGGTGCACGAACAATTAGTTCGCCTTTCGCATTAATCATTAGTGACAATGAACGTTTATTCGTACGAATGATATTACGTGGATCTATCATATAAAAAAAGATAACTTAATCCAGTTTAACTTGACAAGAAGATAATTTCGACACTAAAATTATATCGTGGCAAACGGTAAAAATATGACAGAAATTACCATCCTAAACTTACTCGACAAACGTCCAATGTATGGTGCTGAAATGGTTGAAGAAATTAAAAAGTTGTCGGGTAATACTGTTATTATGTCTTTGCCAACTTTGTACTCGTGCCTACATCGAATGTCTGGTAAAAAATGGGTTAACAGTTATCAAAAACAATCAACCATTGGTGGTCGTTGTCGTGTTTACAACATTACAAAACATGGTCGTGAATATTTAACTAAAAATCCAATTCAAATTGATTATAATATAATTGCTGATAATAACTTTGATAATATTACACAAGCTGCACTTTCTATCGGTAATAATTCAATCACCGAAAAAGCAGATATTGGTTATAATGAGAAAAAACCAAATAAAACTTATGCTACATTGGAAGATGCTTTTTCTTTGCCATTATCAAAGAATATCATTCCAGAAGAATTACCAAATGATAAAAGAGTTCTTACATTAACTCCACCACCAGAACCAGTAAAACCAGAAACAAAGCCAATAACACCGAAACAAACCTTAAAATCTTTACCAGATATCTTGCCTTATATTGAACCTACCGAAAAAATCACAGCAACACCAGAACCACAATATCAACAAACTTTAATTGGTTTATCTGGCACTGTTGGTGGCAACGATTTGCGACCTTTATTAAAACTGAATAAAGTCAAAGTTGGAAACGATTATGTTATCATAAATCGGCTACGTATGGCAGCGACTTTTATTAGTGCAGTAATATTTGCTATTATCAATTTTTTCTGCTCTTTAACACATACAGCACCAAATGAAACTTATAGTTTAGTTTATATTGTTTTAGGATTATATACTTTAATCAATTTATCAATTTATATTGTTTATCCACGTATTAAAAAAATATTTTATCGCAAAGCAAGTTTTGTACGTTATGCATTGAGTAGTTTGATTGCTTTTGTTTTAGTTTTACTTTATTGTTTTGTTAATAATATGACTAACTTATTGTGGTTAACAATTTTTACATTATTACCAATTACTCAATCAATTATTATGCTGATATTGCGCAAAAGGAGTTGGTTTGAATGTTAACCATCAACAATCTAGAAAAAGCAAGTTCCACAAAATTATTGGTAACCGATGTCAACTTAACTTTGCATGAAGGCGAAATTTTAGCTTTAATTGGTGAACATCAAAGTGGAAAAAGTTTATTGACAAAATTAATTTTAAGTTTGTCAAAAAAAACGAAAGGAACAATTAAAATACCAACCAATAAACTTGTTGGTTCTTTTGTTATCAAAGAACAACTAATGCCAATGATAACAGTAAAAACTGTAATCAAAGATTATTGTAAACTTCATGACCGAAGTTATAATAGTCGCAATGTGAAAAACATCCTAGCTTTATTTAATTTAAGAAATCGTTTACACGATAAAATTTATGAACTTTCAGCTAGTGATAATGACCTTTTAAAAATTGCACTACCACTAATTTTACGTACTGATATTTTGATTTTAGATGCTCCTTTTTTAAATTTAGCAACGAAACAAGCAAAAGACTTACGTGTATTGTTAAAAAAAATCAGTAATGAATTAAAAACATCAATTCTAATTACTTCACCAAAAATCAGCGACGTTGAAGAATTTTGTGATACTATTGCTATTATTGATGATGGAATGATTATCAGCATTCAATCTTATAATGCAATGGTTGCACGTGAATTAGACCACACCAAATTAGGTATTACAGTAACTCAACCAAATTACGCAGCAAAAGTAATCGAGGATACTTTTCATATTCCTGCTCGTTTATGTGGTGACCAAATTATCATAAATATGAAACCAGAAAAAGTACAAGACGTTGTTGACGCACTTGTCAAAGCGCACGTAACTGTTATCAGTGCTCAACGTGTTTTTCGTTCGTTAGAACATCAATATTGGGAATTGATTAGTAATCGGAAAAGATATTATTAATCTTGAATCCAAGTTGATTGATCACGCCAACCTTCACGAACTACAACATAAGTATGTAAAACAACGTGTTGTCCAAGTAATTTTTCAAGGTTTTGGCGTGCTTTTGTACCAATTAAACGAATTAAATTACCACGCTTTCCAATGATAATTTTTTTATGATTAGGTTTATCACAAATAATATCAGCATCAATGTTTAAAGTGCGTTGTTCTATTTCGTACTTAGTAATAATAACTTTAACACCTGTTGGAATTTCATCGTGTAACTGATTAATAATTGCTTCACGAATAGTTTCAGCAGCCATAGTTCGTTCTGTACTATCAGTATAAATTGTGTTATCATAGACAGCTTCACCTTCAGGTAAATATTTTTCCAAACATTCAATTAAAGTTTTCACACCTGTTTTTTTAACAGAAGAAACTGGAATAAATTCTTTCACAAATGTAAAATTTTTAATTTGGTCTAAGACTTGAAATAATTTTGCCGGTTTTACACTATCAATTTTAGTAACAACAACAATCACAGGAACGCCAAAATCTTCGTAATTTGCCAATTTAGTTAAATTTTTTTGTGTTACGTGATTCACGTCAAGCACAAAACAAATTACATCAGCCGATTTGACTGCACCGGAAATCATTCGATTCATTTTATGTTCTAATAAATTTGTTGCACGTTGCATACCAGGTGTATCAATAAAAATAATCTGTGAATTTTCAGTATTAAGAATTCCACGAATTGCATCACGAGTTGTTCCTGCAATTGGTGCTGTAATTGCAACCTGACAACCGACCAAAGCATTGATTAAAGTACTTTTACCAGCATTCGGTTCACCAAGTAAAGCCACTGTACCACATTTATGAAGATTACTCATAAATTCTGCTCTCCGTCACCAGTTACTGGTGGAAATAAATAAATAGCACTTAAACTATCAATTACTTCATAGGTTTCGTCGTTAGCTACAATAATTTTAATATCACCATTGAATTCACATAAATATTGTCGTGTAGTAGCATTTGGATAAATTTTATGATTTTTCGAATAAAAACACATTGCCAACATTTGGTTATAACCTTCACTAATAGCTTTTGCAATGGCTGTATCACCTGCACCAAAAGATGGTGCCGCATAATCACCAGTTTCGATATTACAACCACCTAAAATTATATTATCGCTACATAATAATGCTGCACCGACAGCAACACCGGAATAAGGACAATATGCATTATCAGCATAAGATTTCGCCGTATCAATTAAACGTGCAATGATTTCTTTACTCAACATAAATTCCATTATGATAATAATGCCATAATTTCACGTTGTAGTCCAAGCATTTTTACTTCATCATCAGTTTCAATATGATCATAACCAAAAAGATGCAAAGTACCGTGCACTTTCAAAAAAGTAATTTCCCTCTCTAAACTATGTCCAATATCTTTGGCTTGTTGTTTTGCTACTTGGCGACAAATTAAAACATCCCCCATAAATCGGCGACCAGTTTCTGGATTTACATCTCCGTCAGGAAAAGATAAAACATCAGTTGCTTTATCGACCTGGCGAAATTGCTGATTTAAACGATGTATTTCACGTGGTGAAACATAAGCGTAATTTACTTCAACTGAATTTGAATCAACTCCTAATACTTGACATACTGCGTCTAAAACTTCCATAACTTAATTCATTATAAACTAAACTAACCAAATTACCAACCGACTAATTTTATCATTATTTACGAAAGCGACTTCACCCAAAACAACAATACTATCTGGATAGGCATCAACGACTAACAAATCACCTTTTTTAACCACATCACCAACTGTAACCATTGCTGTCCCACTGTATGTAGTAATTTCTTTAATTACTGCATCGTACTGTGCATAGTAATTTTTTTTTGTATTATGCTCTTTATTAGTTGCAGTAACTAGATTGATAACCAAAGTATTTCCCGAAATAGAAATATGTGTATGCGCAACTTGTTCGAAATTTTCAATTAAGTCATTACCTAAATCTAGTTGTTTTATTTTGCTTTTCCAACAAAAACGATTAATACCTAATTGATTGAGTCGTTCATATACGGCAGAATTTAGCGTTAAATCGTTAGATTGTATACGAACACGGTAAATCCCCATATCAGCAATAAAATAAACAACGAAAGCAGAAAGAATTGCACAAACAAGAAATAAATGATTTAAAAAAAAATTAAAACCACGAAAAATATTATAATTTTGTCTTACTTTATATTCGAAGTTACTAATCAATTTTTTGACAATTTCAGTGTTAGCTAATGGAACATTAAAAGATAAAGTATGTTCGTCACAAATACGAATTTTCGAAAGTTGGTAATTACGTAATTTATTTAAACAAGATTGTGGAAGATTAAATACAGTAAATTCGACTTGTCCACAAAAAAAATTTTTAATGACTGACATTGGTCAGTACTCCAAGAATTTTACCGACAATCATAATTTCGTTTTCATCAAAACGTTGAATAATTAAATTTTCACCTTTAATTTCAATTAGCCCACGCTTTACACGAACAACAATGTTATCAACAGCAAAATTCATTAACGATAAAACACCGCCAACACAAACACTACAATCCTGATTTTGTTGAATAAAAAAATCTTTCACATCTATTTATAATGTTTTCTTATCATCAATATTACTGAAAGCCATAATCCTTTTATAATCTTCTTTAGTAAAAGATGAGACTTCTTCGTCAGTATTTTCATCATTAGGTATTGTTTCTGAATCAAAATTAAAAGTACTATATTTTTTATTTTGTATATAATTTGCTATATTACTTTTTTTATTAAGATGATTGTCAATTTGTAAACGTTTATCTTCGTTGTTGTTTTTTTTAATAATTTCATTCAATTCATCGGCTAGTTCATTATTATAAACTTTCATAACAGGTGGATTGTCATTCTTCGGAACTTCAATCGGTACTATTGGCGTTTCTTTGCTAACTTTTGGTGTTGTCTTTTTTTCAATATTTTTTTGGGGGCTACTTTTTATCAAACGATCTAAAACAGCGAACAATAGCAATACTATAATTAAAATAATAATTGTCGCAAATAGTAAACCCTGCAAAGTCATTTGAGTTTTTCCTTTTATTGTAATTTAGTTTTCTTTTTCGGTGGATTTAAAGATGGTGTCAACATATCAGAACTTCCACTCAATGCTTTACGCATCATCGTGTCACTTTTTAAGTTTTCAAGTTGCATATATTCTTTCACATTAACATTACCATATTTTAAAGCACCTGCCAAAGCCTTAGGAACTTCAGATTCTGCAGCCACTACACGTGCACGCATTTCCTGTGTTAAAGCACGCATTTCTTGTTCGGCAGCCACAGCTTCGGCACGACGTTTTTCTGCATCGGCTTGACTAATAAATTTCACAGCTTCAGCTTTATCAATTTCCAACTCTGCACCAACGTTACGTCCAACTTTAATATCAACAATATCAAGTGATAAAATATCAAAAGCAGTATCTTCTGCTAACTTTTTATTATCAATAATTGTTTTCGTAATAATGTTTGGTCGTTCTAAAATTTCGTTATGTGTACTTGCATTACCAACAATAGTCATTATGCTTTCACTAATACGAGCAATAATTGTTTCTTCCAATGCACCACCAATAATACGCTTTAAATTAACACGTAAGGTTACTTTTACACTGATTGAAACTTCAATACCATTTTTCGCAATTGCAGTAATATCATTGATTTGAATAATTTGTGGCATAATGCAATGCTTAACTGCATCATTGATATCACGACCAGATAAATCTACAGCAATAGCAGTTTTTAAATCAAGATCCTGTAAATTTGCACTTGACGCAGCAATTAAGGCATTGATAACGAGTTCAATGTTTCCATGTGCTTGGATATGGTTTTCAATTTGTGCAATTGTAATATCAACACCAGCCTTTTTAGCTTTAATATAGTTACTAACAATACTACGAGCATCAAGTTTTTTTACAGTAATTGAAATTAGTTCAGCAATTGAAACGTGCGCACCAGACATAAAAGCACGCACCCACAATGACATATTAAAGACTGAATAAAAAGTTATAACTAAAATAACAACGATTAAAATGATTAACCAATGAACTAACTCCATCAAGTAATCATACCACATCTAGTATTTGTTGTCTAGACTAGTTATCTATTTTTGTAAATTCCTTCTTTAAACGTGATAAAATCTTTTTCTCTAAACGAGAAATATAAGATTGTGAAATTTCAAGCATATTTGCAACTTCTTTTTGAGTTCTTTCCTTACCACCACCTAAACCAAAACGCAACTGCATAATTTCTTGTTCACGGATTGATAATTTATCAACTGCCAGCCACAATAAGTTTTTTTCAACCTTCATATCTAACTCATCGTCAACATTAGTTTCTGTCGTACAAATTACATCACCTAAACGTATATCTGTTCCATCACTATCCGAATTTATTGCTTCATCCATTGAAACGTCATTACGTGTTTTTTGTACTTTGCGCAGATACATCAATATTTCGTTTTCAATACAACGACTACTATATGTTGCTAACTTAATATTTTTATCATACTTAAAACTATTAACTGCTTTAATTAAACCAATCGAACCAATACTAATTAAATCTTCAATATCTATACCTGTATTTTCAAATTTTTTTGCAATATAAATTACCAAACGTAAATTATGGGAAATTAATTTTTGACGTGTTTCAGGTTTACCCTGGTCTAATTCTTGTAATAATAATTCTTCTTCAGCTTTTGGTAACGGACGTTCCAAAGCTTCCGTACCATTAATAAAGAAAACACCTGATTGATTGTCGTAATTTTCTTCACGATGAAGACGTTTAAATAAAGCAATTGCTTTTGAAATTAAGTTCATAATAAACCTCCTAATTTTATATTTAAGATTGCATCATATTTTTGATTACAAAAATTTTGTGTGCTAACACCAAGTAAACTATGTACCGTTGTTCCGTTGATTTGTATTTTGTCTGGTTTAAAAACAAACATTTTTCCTTTGCCATTAACAGTCTGGCAATTAATGTAATGACCATTGCTGATACAAGAATCTAAATCATTCGTAATGATTTTATCTGCAGTAATATCCGGAAAGATTTCTAAAAAAACGGCTAAAGAAATTATTGAAACGGGAATTTGTGACGTAGGATCAACTAATGTGTTTCCAGAATCTAACAAAGCATTGATACGGATGCTTTTTCCGTTGTTTTCAATTCTAGTTAGATGCAAAAATTTTTGTCGCCGATGCCATTGCAGTATTTTTTGAATGATAATATAAAATAAAAGTACGACAACAACCAACAAATACTTATTATCAAAAGCATACATTGCCGAACCAAAAGCGAATGCAAAAGTTAATATAATTGCCATGACAATATGATAAATATGTTTTTGATGACGGATTTATGCTAAACGAATCAAAAAATGTAAGAAGATGACGAAGTAAAAAAGTTATGGAAAAAATTTTAAATTTATGGTAAATAAGATTAATGAAATACGTTGTTGAACGTGATATTCAAACTATAAATCAATTGAACCATGTGCTGGAAAATTTACCTCATTTTTGCCACGCATTTTTTTTAGGTATTGAACAGACAACATCACCACTAACTCGTCTTGGTTATGCCCGTGATTTGGAAATTTTCTTTAACTATTTAATTAGCGAAACAGAAGTTTTCAACCAATACGAAATAATGAAATTTGAAAAATCAGATTTAAACAAAATTACAATTGATGATATAGAACTATATATTTCTTATTTATCACACTATCGCAAAAACGATACAGAATACCTTAATGGTGAACGTGGTAAAATGCGCAAAATGGCAACATTACGTTCTTTTTTTAAATATTTTTATCGTCGTGGAGATTTAAAAGAAAACATTATGACCAAGATTGATTTACCAAAATTACACGAAAAAAATATTCTTCGCTTAACCGATGATGAAGTAACCAAAATGATTGCTGCTGCATCAAAAAATCCACGCGATGAAATGATTATAAGTCTATTTTTGCTTTCTGGTATACGTGTTAGTGAATTAGTTGGTTTAGATTACCAAGATATCGATTTAAAAAACAAAACATTTCTAATTACTCGTAAAGGTGGAAAGCAAACAATTTTACACATGGGGCAACAATTACACGATAGATTTGTTAATTATTTTGCTTTGTTTGAATGGGAACCAAATACTCCATTATTTACAAAATGTGGACACCGATTATCTGTACGTGCAATTGAAAATATTGTAAAAAAGTATGCAACAATTGCTGCTCCATTAAAAAAGATTAGTCCACATAAATTACGTTCAACTTATGGTACTAATCTCTACAAAGCGACCAAAGATATTTATATTGTCGCAGATGTATTGGGACACAAAGACATCAACACAACGAAAAAGCACTATGCGGCAATCAGTGAAGATATTCGCATTAAAGCCGCAGATATGGTTAAATTATAATTATTTAATTGTTTCGTCAAGATATGTACTACTAATATCTGCCATAAACATCAACAAACTCAAAGGAAATTTTTTAAATGCATCGGACAATACATAACTACCATTTGCATTGCGTGCATCATAAGGTCCCATATGCCAATTGATTGCCATTGCTTCTTCACGTGTAATTTTCATAAAACTTGAAACAATATAAACTGACTTTTCTCCGTGTCCATAAGGCAATGGGTCATCAACAGTAAAATATGGTTCTTTTACCCATTCTCCATCACGTTTAACATTACGATAATCAACTTTATAAGTATTTGCTTTACAAACATCATGCAGTAGAGAAACAACAGCGATGGTTTCATCACTAATGTTTAATTTTTCATCAGCAACAATCTTTTTTAAACGATGAAAAACTTTAACAGAATGGTCAACCAAACCACCTTCAAAATTATTATGGAATCTCGTCGATGCTGGGCATGTAAAAAAATCAGTACTTTCTAACCAATTTAATAATTTGTCAGAACCTTCCCTTTTGATATTTTGTTGATAAAGTTTAATAAATTCTTCTTTCGCTGTCATAGTTATATTTTACTGCAAAAACATACAATCGCCAAATGAATAGAAACGAAAATTATTTTGTTTTGCCATTTCATAAAGTTCTAAAACTTTTTCACGCCCAATAAAAGAAGCAACCAACATCAATAATGTTGATTTTGGCAAATGGAAATTAGTAATTAAACCCGAGATAACATTAAAATGATACGGTGGATAAATAAAAATGTTAGTAACATCTGTTACGGCTTTAATTGCACCATATTTAGCAAAACAACCTTCCAATGTGCGTAAACTAGTTGTCCCTGTTGCAATAATTCTACGGCCTTCTTTTAGCGCATCATTGACAATTTGAGCTGTAGTTTTTGGGATTTCATAACGTTCTTCGTGCATTTTATGCTGAGTAATATCATTAACTTTAACCGGACGGAACGTACCAAGTCCAACATCCAAAACAACAGGTGCAAAAATAACGCCTTTAGTACGTGCTTGATTGATTAACTCGTCTGTCCAATGTAAACCAGCAGTTGGTGCAGCCGCACTACCATCAACTTTAGCATACACTGTATTATAATTTTCTTTTGTAGCATTACCATTTTGAATATAATGAGGTAATGGGATTTCACCAACCTCATCAATTACAGCTTCTAAATTTTGTGAACCATCGGCACAGGTTAATTTCATTTCAGCCGTTCCTGTAACAATATCTTTACTGATTAAAGTTGCATTTATTTTGTCAGCAACATTTACATTATCACCAATTTTCAAACGACGTAAAGGTTTAACAAGAACTTCGTAATTGGTTAATGAAAGTTTCTTTAGTAGTAAAATTTCAATTTGAGCACCAGTTGTCTTCTTGCCTAATAATCTAGCTGGGATTACACGTGTTTCATTGATAACTACAACATCACCACTTTTTAAATAAGATAAAATATCTTTAAATTGTGTTATTTTAGTTTGAGAATTATTGCGATTATAAATCAACATTTGACAAGCATCACGTGGTTCCATTGGCGCAGATGCAATCATTTCTTCAGGTAATTCATAATCATAATCAGATAATAAAGTCACATAAATTATATACAACAAAACTTAAACAATATGCAAGCAACAAATTCGTCAAAAAAACTTTCCACCCTGTTTTTCGACCACAATGATGTTTAATTGCTGTTTGTGCAGCTAAACACTTTGGATAGAGAGTAAAAAAAGTAACCAAAGATAAGACAATTGGAACTGTTAAGATATTAACTATGCCAGGAAAAAATAATAAAACTGACACAGCAGCCTCTTTTGCTATAATACCAAATAACAAGGCACAGATAATAATAGGCTGATTTAAACCAATTGGTGAAAACAACGGAGCAAAGAATCCACAAATTGCAAATAAGATTGAATCTTCAGGATTCGAAACAAACTTAAAACTAAATGAAAAACGTGCTAAAAACACAATTACAAAAGCACTAACAATAAAAGCAATAAAGATTTTTTTTGCAAAAAAAATTGTTTGTTTACAAGTATCAATTAAACATTGCCACAAGTTAGGCCATAAAATTTTATTTGATGAATAATTATTTTTTTGTTTTTTTTCTTTTGACAGAAATAACAAAGATACAAAAGCAAGTAAAATACAGATTAAATACAAAATTAAAATAGACCAAAAAGGAAAATGAAGAACGCTAAATAATAAAAAAGTAAGTAACGGTAATTGCGCTGTACAAGGAATTAAAGATAAAAAATAAACTAGGCATTTTCGATGTGGATTATCGTGTGCTGCACACACAGCCATTGTTGTGCAATTAAATGTTAAACAAATTGGTAAAACATTTTGGACAGGCAAATGAAAAATTTGCGCAAGTTTTCCTAAGATACCACTCTTTTCTAAAATAGATAAAATAAAATACAAAAGAAATACTTGTGGAATAAACTCCACAAGTACACTTAAAATCTCAAATAAAGACGGCACATCTATGTATATTATTTAGTTGTGTTAACTTTACGTTGTTTTGTAAGAAGACGTGCTGATTCAAATTGCATATACAAAGGTGCAATTAAGAATAATGATGAATATGTACCAGCTAATAAACCAAACACAATTGGTAAAGCAAATTCAATCAATGATGATAATTGCATAACCAAACTAATAACGGTTAAGACAACCAAAGTACCTAACGTTGTTGCCATTGTTAACATACTACGACTTAATGTGCTGTTAATTGATTTATTAACTAAATAATCTAACTTATGGTTTTCAGTGTTATTTTTTTCCATAGTTCGAACACGGTCAAATACCACCAAACTATTGTTAATTGAATATGCAATAACGGTTAAAACAGCCGCAATAAATGATGCATTGATTTCAATTTGAAAGATTGCCATTAAAGCGCCAATCATTAACACATCGTGCATCAATGCCAAAATTGTCGCCATACCAGCAGTAAATTTAAAGCGAATTAACATATAAACAATTAAAGCACCTAATGCTGCCAAAATTGACCAAAAGACTGTCATTACGGTTTCTTTAATTGTAGTGTCTGTTGATGTTGTATATTCAATAAAATCATCTTCAAAATATGTTTCCAATTCAGTAATAACATTTGTTTTATCGTCAGAATTGAATTTGATTGAATAAATGTTGCCACCACTGGTATTTTGTTCTTTTGTAATTGTGTATTTTACTTTGTAATCATCCATTTTATCTTGGATTTCTGCTTTACTGTATACACCATCAGCATTGATTTTAACAATTGTACCACCAGTAAAATCCAAACCTAAATTTAAACCAAAAATTGATAACATCAAAATTCCAACAATTAAAATGACTGCTGGTGCGATATAAAACCAACGACCGTTACCCACAAAATCAAAATTTTTATTCTTTAAATTAGTAATTAGTTTCATTTAGCACCATCCATATTTAATTTACGTTTTTGTGGAACAGTATTTTTTGTTTCTTCGACTTGCTCAACATTAACTTCTTTAATATTAACACGTTTAACATTATCAGGATTGATGTACAAATATAACTTTGCCAAACTACGAGTAATAACCAAACCGACAAACATTGAAATTGCAACACCAAGTGCCAAAGTAATAGCAAAACCACGAATTGAACCTGAACTCAAAATATAAAGAATTACACTAACAATAATGGTTGTAACGTTAGCATCCAAAATAGTTACGATTGATTTGTTAAAACCTGAATGAACAGCTGCACCGAAACGTTTACCAGAACGATATTCCTCTTTGATTTGCTCAAAGATTAATACGTAAGCATCAACAGCCATACCAATTGATAAGATAATACCAGCAATACCTGGTAATGTTAATTGAATTGAATCAATAATAGCCAAGAAGAAGATAAAAATAATTGTGTAGATAATCAATGATAAGTTAGCAATCCAACCAAAATCACGGTAAACAATAACCATTAAAACAAAAATTAAAAACAAACCAATAGCCAAAGCAATCAAACCAGCGAAAATAGCACCTTCACCTAAAGTTGCAGGAATATAACTCATTTCACCAATACTTAGGCCAACTGTATATAAACCCGATTCAATTTGCAACGCAAAAGCTTCGGCACTTTCTTTTGTATAAGAACCAGTTATTAAAACTTTACCATCCGAACCTAATGTATTAGCATTTTCAGATGAAATTTGTGGCGCACTAATTAATTCTTCATTCGAGAATATAGCCATAAATTGACCACCTGCATCTTTAACTTTTTCACGAAACTTAATTTTACCTTGGTCAGTAAATGTTAATTGTAATGCATAATTTGAGACATCTTGTGGATCAGAAATAACTTCTACACCTTTAATATCTTCACCAACTAAAAAGACCTTATTTTTATCATATGATGGCTGTTGTTCAGAACCTGGTTCCAAGAACTCAATATTTGCTGGCGTACCAATTGCATCCATAATTTCTTGAGTATCTTTCATACCAGGTACTTCAATACGAATTTTATAACCTGATGCAGTACCTTGACGTGTTACTACAGTTTCTAAATATCCTTGCTCTGACAAAGTATTCTTAACACGATGTATTGTTGCATCAACTTCTGCTTCCAAGTCTGAACTATTTTTTGACGCTTCAACATTAAAAACTGCCGAAACACCACCATTTAAATCAATACCCATTTTGTCTTTAATTGCTTGATAACAACCAACATATTTAGTATTGGTAAATGGAATAGTAAACTCAGCAAAACATAATACTGCAGCAAGTACTACGATAACGCAAATTATGCAATATTTTACGATTGCTCCTGTTTTGTTCATATAGGATTGATTATACCACAAATTTTGCATGTCTACAAATTATTTTATTTCCAATAATTACCATTTTTTGCGCTTGCAACATATACCGAAATATGGAACCAATTTTTACTGGAATTGCAACAGCATTAGTAACCCCATTTAATCACGACCAAACAATCGACTTTCCAACATTAGGAATATTAATCGAACGCCAAATTGAAATGCAAGTTGATGCGTTAGTGATACTTGGAACAACTGGGGAAATTTCCACACTCTCAAACGCAGAACGCCTTGCTATTATTGATTATACAGTCAAAAAAGTTCAAAACCGTATTCCAATTATTTTTGGAATTGGTGGTAACGACCCAACAAGAATTATTAAATTAGGTAGATATGTCTCAAATGTAGCCAAACAAACAAAACAAAAAATTAGCATTATGGTAACTGCCCCATACTATAATAAAAGTTCACAAGATGGGATTTACCAATATTTTAAAACAATAACCGAAGCAATTAAATTACCAACCATTATATACAACATTCCATCACGTACAGGAGTCAATATTTATCCAGAAACAATAACACGCATCGTAACATTACCTTATGTAGCAGGCATTAAGGAAGCAAGTGGTAATTTACATCAAATTGCACAAATAGTTAAATATTGCCCAAATACTACCGTTTATTGTGGTGATGACACCTTATCTTTACCGTCTTATGCCATTGGTTGTCGTGGAATTATTTCAGTAGCATCAAATATTGATGTTGAACCATTAAAAAAAATTTGGCATTCTTATGTTGTTGGTAAAGTTGATATAGCACTACAAAATTTTCAAAAAGAACTTCCCTTTTATGAATCACTATTTCGTGTCGTTAATCCAATTCCAATAAAGTACGAATTAGCACAACGTGGTTTAATAAAAAACGTATTACGCTTGCCACTCATCCCAATTAAATGATATAATTCATTTTATGGGTTTAGTATCATTTTCACGTGGTTATGCATCCACCGGATACACAAACATTTCCAATATTTTTATGGAAGAACATTTACCACACGCAAATGGAGATTGTGTGCGTGTTTACTTGTATGGTTTATATTTATGCCAAAACGCAACCAGTGCTGATAATACAATCGAATCAATGAGTACCAAATTAGGAATTAGTGTTGACAATATAAGAGATGCATTTGAATATTGGGAAAAACAAAACTTAGTGCAAATTCTAGATACTGTTCCTTTTGAAATCAAATACCTGCCAATCAAACGAAACTCAGCAAAAGTACGTGAATTACCGAAAGGACAATACGACGAGTTTAATACAAAAGCACAAGCCATTCTAGATGGACGTATGATTACAACTACCGAATATCATGAGTACTACGCTTTTATGGAAAGTATGCACTTTGAACCAGATGCACTTTTGCTAGTTATTCAAAACTGTGTCCAAATTAAAGGGTTTACTGTGGGTTATGCATACATTCTTACGGTTGCTAAAAACCTTGCCTACGAAGGATTGACTACTTATACAGCAGTCGCTGAAAAATTCAAAGCAGCACAAAAAGATCAAAATGCTTTAACTAATTTAATCAAAGAAATACGAAAAAAGAAACCTACAAATAAAGAATTTATAAAACACAGTTATTCAGAAAAGGAATTAAAGGAGGTTGAAACTGATGTCAGCAAATTTTTATCGTTATGATTTAATTGTAACTGCAAGAAAAAGTAAGAAATTTCGTGAACTTGATGACCAAGTCCGTACAATGGCTTATGAATTAGGCAAAAATAATCCAAATATTGACAAACAAAAATATCTTCAACTTAAAGAAAAACGTGATCAAGAACTTTTAAGTTACATTAAAAGCCTTGATACTGAAGACCAGCCAAAAGAAAAATTTGACCTTACAGTTTGTAAAAAAATAGATTCAAAAATTTTAGAATCACTTAATCAGTATATCAACACTTTTCCAAATAAAATTAAAAGTTTAGTTTTGACTGGTCCAACTGGAACTGGTAAAACTTATTGTGCAAAATTGATTGAAAACATTTTGTCTCAAAATGGTTTTAAAGTTCATTTTACAAATACTTTCAATTTAATTAAACGAATGAAAGATCATTTGTTTGGACAAGATACTACTGCACCAAATGATTTTTTTGAAAGCGATTTATTAATTATCGATGACTTAGGTGCTGAACCAACAATAAAAAACAGTGACGAATTACTCTACACTGTTATTAACGAAAGATATAGTAATAATAAATCATTAGTTATCACAACAAACTTAGCAAAAGACCAAATTTCCAACCGTTATGAAGATCGAATTTTTGGTCGCATTTTTGATAAATCAAAATGTGTTGCGATTATTTTTGAAGGGAAAGACCTCCGCATAAAGTAAAAGCATGAGTAAGTGCAATTGCCAAAGCATCAGCAGCATCGTCAGGCTTAATTTTTTGTTCTTGATTTAAAATTTTACCAACTGCAGCTTGCATTTCTTTTTTCTTGGCTTTGCAACCACCCGTGATCGCAATTTTAATTTGGTTAGGTTTATAATTGAAAACCTCACCTTGATAATACGTTGCACGCATCAAAGCAATCCCACGTGCTGCAGCAACTTTTAAACCAGTAGTAACATTAGCAGCAAAAAACAACTCTTCAATAGCAATGTCGTCGGGTTTATATTCTTCAAAAAGACTGGCTAAACGATCGTTAATTTGACATAAACGTTGACCAAAGTCTTGTTCTTTGTCTGTTTCAATCGCACCATAATCAATCAAACTAATTTCTTCACCCGATAATTTAATTACGCCCCAGCCCATAATTCCAAAGCCAGGGTCAATTCCCATAATAACTTTATTCGGCATTATGATAAACCGCTTGCACGTCTTCGTTGTTTTCCAAAGTATCAATTAACTTTTCGAAACTCGCAACTTTGTCATCAGGAATTGCAACTGTCGACATTGGCACCATTGCAATTTCTGCACTTTCAGTTTGAATTTTATTTTGTTCTAAAACAGTTAAAACACCGTTGAAGTTTTCTGGCTTAACAGTAATTGTTACAATATCATCTTCCGTAGACATATCTTCAATTGGACTATCAATTAAAATTTCCAATAAATTATCTTCAGTTTGGTTTGCAACACTAATCAAACCTAAACGATTGAACAAAAATGAAACAGAACCAGAAACCCCTAATGCGCCACCAGATTTATCAAAATAAGAACGTACATCACCAGCAGTACGATTTTTGTTATTGGTTAAGGCTTCAACAATCACAGCAACACCAGCTGGACCATAACCTTCATAAACCATAGCATCATAGTTAGCATCATTACCATCGCCAAGCCCTTTCGCAATAGCACGTTTAATATTGTCATTTGGCATATTGTTACTTTTTGCTTTAGCAATAACTTCTTTTAATTTGCTATTTAATTCAGGATCACCACTGCCTCCCATTTTAACAGCAACAATAATTTCTTTACCTAATTTGGTATAAACGTTACTACGTGCTGCGTCGGCAAGACCTTTTTTACGATGTATTTTACTCCATTTATTATGTCCACTCATAGAAATGAGTATAACACATAATGATTCCACCTGCAACTGCTACGTTCAGGGATTCGCAATCGGCAACCATCGGAATAGTAACTACTTTGTGTGGCTTTTGATAAAAAATTGGATTGATACCCTGACCTTCATTACCTAACACAATTCCATAGTTCGCCTCTTTAATTGGTGTTGGATTGTTTCCACCCAAATCAGCCAAATAATACAAAGTATTAGTCGGCAAACTGTCATAATCCGTATCAATAATATTTAAACGTAATCCCATTCCACTGCTGGCACGTATAACCTTAGGGGAATAAGGATCAACACAATCTATTGTGTAAATTGTTTTAAAACCAAAAGCAAATGCTGTACGCAATAATGTACCCATATTACCTGGGTCTTGAATGCGATCAAGCACTAAAAAAGGAGTGGTCGGCGTAGTTGGTTGCGGAATGCGCGCCACAGCCACACGACCGTGATAATTTTCTAAATTTTTTAACGTATCTTCAGGAAAGATTTTTACTACCAAATCCATATTGTCATTGATAATTTTTTCGCCCTCAAGTATACATAAAGAAAATTCCTGCCTATATTTTTTGGCAAGAAGTTTCTTTAAAATCTTAGTTGTTATTTCCATCGGTTACGCCAAATTCTTTTTTGCTGTTTCTACTAAAGATGCAAATGCAGCAGCATCGTTAATAGCCAATTCTGACAACATCTTACGGTTAATGTTAATGTTAGCTTTTTTCAAACCATCCATCAAACGACTGTAAGTAATATCATTTTGACGAGCAGCAGCGTTAATACGAGCAATCCATAACTTACGGAAATCACGTTTTTTCAAACGACGACCAACATAAGCATATTGACCAGATTTCATAACTTGTTCACGAGCAACACGATACAAGTTTGATTTGGTAGCACGATAACCCTTCGCTAATTTTAAGGTCTTACGACGTTTCTTCAAAGCATTGACACTACGTTTAATTCTCATTTTTGAATCAACCTCCTAATTGTTTTTTCGTCAGAACTACTTACAACAGCACCGTGACGTAATTTACGTTTGCGTTCACGTGTTTTTTTGTTTAAGATGTGATTCTTATTTTTCATCGCACGTTTAACGTCATTTTTGCGAGCTTTAAATCTTTTTTTAGCACCGCTATGAGTTTTCATCTTGGGCATAATCTCATTTTCTCCTTTATTTCTTTTTTTTGGGGGCTAACATAGCCATAATGTTAATGTTACGTCCCGGTACACCAGATTTTGCAACTGGAGTTTCAATATCGGCAATATCCAACATTCTTTCAGCAAATTGTGATACCACAGCGACACCTTTATCTGCTAATTGAGTTTTTCGACCACGTAAGCGATTGATACAAACTTTTACTTTGTCACCATCCATAATGAACTCACGAGCTTTATTCAATTTGAAAGCAATTTCGTTTTCTTGAATACCGATTGATAATTGAACTTCTTTAATATCAATCATATTCTTGCGTTGTTCTTTACGTTGGTTTTTTTCTTTTTTAATTTGTTCGTAACGAAACTTTGAATAATCAATAATTTTCGCTACCGGTGGTTTTGAAGTTTCAGTAATTAAAACCAAATCCAATCCTGCTTCATCGGCCAATTTCAATGCCTGAGCCAAAGTGATGATTCCAATCATTTCATTATCAGCACCAATCACCCTTAATTCCGGACAAGAAATTTCGCTGTTAATTTTCAATTCTTTAAAAATGTTAAATTACCTCCTTATAATGAAAAAAGAAGTGTTAATAACCACTTCTTAATACATTCCACAAAAAATTTTGGGGGTAATTTTTTGTTGACCTTCACGCACGAATAATCGGCAAGTAAGGTGAGAAATGGTTATTTCTTCTTTTTTTCAATTATAATTATATCATACAACAATCAAATGTCAATAGTCAAACGATTTTTTATTGTAGATTTGCCAATCCTTTGTCAGTACTTCCTAGTAGTCCGTTAGTGATTTTATAATACCATTTTATTTATTTAAACGGTAATTTTCATATTCAATAGTATAATAGTAATTTATACCATCGGTCCAGACATATTCAGGATTAAAATCCTTTAAGATACCATTCCATCCTTTCTTTTCCCATTTACCATCAATTAGTACATAATGAATATTATAAACATTCTTCTTATAAAGATAAATATTTTCGCCGTCCGTCCAAATATTTTGTGCATCGAAATTATTAAACCGAACCAATTAATTTTGACCCAACCCTTGTTTACCATATTAAGCACAAATTCGGTATCATCCGTAATTGCGCATTTGATCATTGCTTCACCAACGCCATCAATTTTCCAACCATTATAAACTTGAGTATCAGTTTCTTCTATTACCGGCAACTCAAATTCTTTATTTTTTTAAACAATTTGAATGCGCCAAACTGCACCATCAACAACATAAGTAGCAATGGCAGCATGTTCATCCAAGTTATCAATGGTATCTTGCAACTTATCGACAACTTTGTTCAATTCTTGAACTTCATCGTTCAAATCTTTATTTTCTTCGTTCAACTCTTCATTACGAGTTTCTAAGCCATTATTCGACAAACCGAAGCTGACAGCCAGTAATGGTTGTTACCGAAGCAACGCAAACCGAAATAAAAAGCATTAAAATTCGAAACAATTTATTATTCATTTGTTCTCTTTTTAATAGTTCCACCTTTAGTATGTGGTACTACTACTCAACTTATAATAGAAAAAAAATCAACCGATTTCTTGCAATCTTCAATTTCATCTGTAAAAAAACATAAAAAAACCTTCATCATTATGATAAAGGTCTAAAAAACAATTTTTAAAATAGATTAACGTAAGCCAAGTTCTTTTTTTAATTCACGGAATGCGTTAAGGTCAGTTTTTTCCAAGTAGTCCAACATACGTTTACGTTTACCCAACATCAAGGTTAAACCACGACGGCTGTGTTTGTCTTGTTTGTGAACTTTTAAGTGTTCGGTCAAATCAGCAATATGTTTTGACAACAATGCGATTTGGACAGCAGGACTGCCGGTATCTCCTTCCTTTTTACCAAATTTTTTTACGATTTCTGCAATTTCGTTTTGTGTCATTTTCTGTGACATTCTCCTTTTAATTAAAGCCGTGTAAAAATATTTCAATCAAAACACCGCTATAATGAGTGCATTATAACAAATTTTACCTAATAAAGTCAACGATTACTTTTGAAAAAATTCTTAAAATTACGGAAATATTTCGGTAAACGTCCATTTGTCGGCTGTTCAGGTTTTACTGGTTCAGGTTGTACAATATCTTCCGGTTCAAGTCCATTGATTCGATTACGAGTTTCTGCTTGATTTGGTGCAAAACCAGAAGCAATGATTAAAACCTCAACACTATCACCATATTTTTCGTTAATATCAACACTCCATTTAATGTTGCAGTTTTCGTGAACCAAATTACTTGCCATCGTTACATAACTTGAAACTTCTGCTAAAGGCAAAGTTGCATCACCTTTAATACACATAATCAAACGAGTTGCCCCACTAATACTGGTTTCAATTAAAGGACTTGCGACTGCTTGCTTAATTGCTTCCAAAACACGATTTGGACCTTGCGCACGTCCAACACCCATATGAGCCAAACCGGCATTTTCCAAAACTACCTTAATGTCAGCATAGTCAACATTAACATAAGTTGGATTAACAATAACTTCTGACAAACCAATGACTGCTTGACGTAATGCTTCATCAGCCATTTTAAATGCATCAATAAAACTGGTTTTAACAGAAGAATGTTCAACTAATTTTTGGTTAGGAACAACAACGTAAGCATCAACACATTTTGCAAGATTTTCTAAACCAATTTCGGCATTCATCATACGATGTGCACCTTCAAATTTAAATGGTTTAGTAACAACAGCCACTGTCAAAATACCCATTTCTCTGGCAATTTGTGCAACAATAGGTGCTGCACCTGTACCAGTGCCACCACCCATACCTGCTGTAATAAACAACATATCTGCACCGTCAATTGCTGCACGGATTTCATCAGCACTTTCTTCGGCGGCTTTTTGCCCTACATCAGGTTTTGTCCCTGCACCAAAACCTCTGGTAACTTGTTGCCCAATACATAATTTTTGTGGAGCCAAATTAACAGATAATGCATTTTTATCTGTATTAATTGCAATAAATTCTACACCGAGCAAACTTACACCAGTTTCCAACATACGGTTAATACTGTTACAACCACCACCACCGACACCAACAACTTTGATGTTAACAACTGGAGGATTGCCAAACACATCCTCAAATTGTTTGCTGGTTTTTAACTCGACTGCTGTTTCTAATTCATAACTCATAATATACTCCAATTTATTTTAACGATTTTTTGTTTAATTGTAAAATATTTTTTACAAATTTTAATCTGTTGTTAATTTAATTTTTGACAACAAACCTTCAAATAAGGAAATCAATGCGTAACCCATAAATGCCATTAAGATAACCATTAAATAATGAACTTCATTCATTAAGGCAACCATATTAAACATTCCGGGGAAATAAATAATCATAAACAATGCAAGTGTAAACATTACTACATACATAACACCACGGAAAGGATTTACTGGTTTTATCATACGGAATAACATTGCAAAACCAGTAGTTAAAACTGCGTAAATTGTCATCGTACTAAATACACTTTGATCTTGTAAACTAAAGATATCGAACGAACGGAAAATCAACAAAGCAATAACAAAGAGCACGGTAGCACAAGCCGCTGACAAGGCTGTTTTAATAATATTAAACATAAACCGACCTTCAATTTGCTGACTATTTCGTTCAAGTGCTAACATAAATGCCGGAATACCGATTACCAAACTTTCTAAAATTAACAAGTTACTTGTATCAAAGAAATAAGAACCACCATTTGCAAAAATACAAACAATAGTTAACATTATCGTAAACAAAGTTTTAAACAAGAAAAGTGATGATGATTTTTGAACGTTATTTACAACACGACGACCTTCAAGAACAACCTTTGGCATACTTGAAAAATTACTATCCAACAAAACAAGTTGTGAAACATTACGTGCAGCTTCACTACCCGATGCCATTGCAATTGAACAATCAGCTTCACGCAAAGCAAGAATATCGTTAACTCCATCTCCAGTCATTGCAACCATTCGTCCGTTATTTTTAAACTCTTTAATCAAAAGTAATTTTTGTTCTGGTGTTACTCGGCCAAAGATCGTATATTCTTTGGCCGCTGTACGGACTTCATTGTTTGACAATCCGTGTAAAGAAATATATTTTTCTGAACCAACAACACCTGCACGACGAGCAACTTCACTAACAGTAATTGGATTATCACCAGAAATAATACGAATATCAACACCATTATCAGCAAACCACTTAATTGTTTGTGGTGCTTCACGGCGAATATTATCTTGTAACGTAATTAAAGCAATCGGAGAAACAGTACCAGGCAAAGTATCATCTTTAATTTCACCAGTACAACGACCAATTCCCAACACACGATAACCCTGACTTGCAAAACGTGTAATAACAGTGTTTAATTTTTTGCCAAGATCACTGAATATAAATTCCGGTGCTCCCATAACAAATGTACCTAAACCTGCACCAAAAGTTACAGCCGACATTTTACGAGCTGATGAAAATGGCATAATCTTTTTTGCCTTGTAAACACATTCTTGACCAAAATAATCTTTCATTGCTAATGATGTTTGGTTATTATCTTCCAACGCATACAACATTGAAGACATTACTTGTTTAAAATCGATTTTCTTGCCCTCGTGCTTAATAGCAATAACATCAACAACTTTCATCGTTCCATCGGTAATTGTACCTGTCTTATCTAGACATAAAGTATTAACACGTGCCAACATTTCAATACAATAAAGTTCACGAACCCAAGTATTTTCTTTACCTAGGTTAATGACACCAACCATTAACGCCATTGATGATAACAGAAACATACCTGCTGGAATCATTCCAAGAATAGCACCACTTGTCTGTGAAACGATTTTAAGCACTGAATAAGGTGCAATTTCCGAAACGGTAATAATTTGCATAGCAACTAAAACAGAAGACAAAATTATAATAAAAACACCAATAAATTTAATCATTGATTTTAATGAATTAAACAATTCTGAACGTGGCGCAACATAACGACTTGCATTATTTGCCACACTTTGAATATAATTTTCTTTACCAATTTTTGTAACATGATATTTACCAGTTCCACTAACAACAAATGAGCCAGCCAATAATTTATCGCCAACTTTCTTTTGAACAGGAATCGATTCACCAGTTAAAAGACTTTCATTAACTTCAATTACACCTTCCAGTAATACACCATCGGACTGAATTTGACCACCAGCCGACAACAGCACAATATCATCCAAAACAATATCTTCAGGCAAAACTACTTTAGTGTTACCATCACGTAATACCTTCACTTTTGATGATGCAACAATAGTTAATTTTTCAATTGTAAATTTTGCACGCAACTCTTGAAAAATACCAATTGCAATATTTGCTGTAAATATCAATAGAAACAATAAACTAGGAATACCAATTTTTGTAACATTCTCTCTTTCTAAAATTTCAGGATCAATACTAGGTTGTAATACCGTGATTGAATAAATTAAAATACCACCAATAATTAACGCCAAAATATTATAAAAAGTAAAAATATTCGTAAAGAAAATTGCACCGATTGATTTAGTTGTACCACGCTTAACGTAGTTTAATAAACAATCATCAATACGACTTTTTACTTGTTTTTTGGTTAAACCTGTTTCTAAATTTGGCGTATAGCGTTCAGGGTTAACTGGTGGATTTTTTTTCCAAATACTATTAAATTTACGCTTATAAACGTTTATTGCACGACGAGAACGACCAGTAAAAACCGTATCAGAAACAGAATTCATTGTTCCAATATGCTCCATTTTATTATTTTACCATAATGGTTACTTTCTAGCAAATAATGTTTCTAATTTATTTTGATTAAAGGTTAGCATAATCGGGCGACCGTGTGGACATAATGGTACATTTTTACTTTTAAAATAATCATTCATAAAGACAGTAATTTGTTCATTTGACAAAACATCACCAGCCTTAATACTTGCCTTACAAGCGGCAGTTGCAACACGATGTTTTACAACTTCACTTAGGCTATCATTAACAATAGTTTTATCATCAAGTAATACTTTAATAAAGTCTTTTAATGATGCATTTACCATCATCGCCGGAACAGCTGAAATACGAATTGCATCAGCTCCAAACTCATCACAATCAAATCCAAAGTTTAATAATAATGGCTTAATTTCATTAAAACGAATTAATTCTTTTGGTGTTACTGATATCACAATCGGCGCTAACAACATTTGTGATTGCACATCAGACTGATCAATTTCAGTACGGAAGCGATCATAATTCATTCTTTCTGCCATTGCGTGTTGGTCAATAATCAATAAACTTTCCGTGGTTCGCACTAATAAATAAGTATCAAAAACTTGTCCTAAAATTGTAAAATTACTTTCTTCTAATGCACTGGTTTGTTTTACCGAAACAGGTTCATTAAAATTAAAACTATTTAAAATATTCGGCGCAGACTTGACGACATCTGCTTGCTTTCCAAAAGCATCCAAAGATTGAATTAATACAGTATTTGCTTGAGTTTGTTCTGGATTAAAGGAATGTCCAACTTGCTTTATTGTAGGTTTTGTTTGTGTTAATTGTTGTCTATCATTATTCTTCGCAAGTTTTTTTTCTGATGTTTTAGTCAATTCGGAAATTTGCGACAAGAAAAATGCTTCCATTGTCTTAGTAATTGTTTGACGAACAAAGCTCATAATACTTTCACTGTTATCAAAGCGAACTTCACGCTTTTGTGGATGAACATTCACATCAACACTTCCTATTGCTATAGAAAAATGTAAAACAAAAATTGGGTATTCTTTAATTGGCAAATAGTTACCCATTGTTTCATTGATTGTTTTTGCAAGTATTCCACCATTAACAACACGACCGTTAACAATAACAACTTGACGGTCTCGATTTACTTTAGACAAGTTAAGATTAGAAATATAACCATCTACTTTAACTAGATCACTTTCATTAACAACTTTAATCAATTGAGTTTTATCAACATTGTAGATTTGATTTATTGCATCTGCTAAACCTTGACCACGGTAATCAAGTACTAATTGTTGATCAATATAGTAACGTAAATTCAAATCCGGATGAGCAAAGATTATTTCGTGAATAACTTGAGTAACATGATTTTTTTCTACATTCGTACTACGCAAAAATTTCTTACGTGCTGGTGTATTGTAAAAAAGATTAGTAACACTAACAGTTGTACCATTATTACCACCTGTGTATTGTTGCTCATTATTTTGATTGATTTGAACTGCATAATCTTGTGTAGCTGGTTTAGAAGTAAACGTTACTTGTGCGACAGAAGCGATAGATGCCAATGCTTCACCACGGAAGCCAAGCGAATTGATTTGATCAATATCAGCTACTGTTTTAATTTTACTGGTAGCGTGTGGCAAAAAAACTTTTGGCAATTCACTTTCGGCAACACCTTCCCCATCATCAATAATAACAATTTCTTCAATACCACCATTTAAAATTTTGACAGTGATGTGTTTTGCTTGCGCATCCAAAGAATTTTCTAACAACTCTTTAACAATTGATGCTGGATTTTCAACCACTTCGCCTGCAGCTAGACGATTATAAATTACAGGTGGTAAAATATTAATTGTTTTCATTTGCTTCTCTTTCCTTCATTATTTTTTTTGCATTTTGAATGATTGCTTCGGGTAATCCTGAAAGTTGCGCAACCTCAGCACCAAAACTGTTTTGCTCCTCTCCTTTCACTACTTTGTGCAAGAAAATAATTTGGCCGTTGATATTTGAAGTTAATACCTTATAATTTTGTACTTGTGAATAAGTTCTACCCAACTCAATCAATTCGTGGAAGTGCGTTGCACACAATGTTTTGCTACCGATTTCTTCAATGATATAAGTTAAAATGGCTTTTGCCAAAGCATATCCATCATTTGTTCCTGTACCACGTCCAATTTCATCTAACAACAAAAGACTATCTTTTGTCGCATTATGTACGATATTAGAAACTTCGTTCATTTCAACCATAAATGTTGATTTACCAGTCATCATATCATCACTTGCACCAATACGAGTAAAGACACGGTCAGTTAATGGAACTTTGGCATTATTACATGGAATGAAAGAACCTAAGTGCGCCATAACAACATTTAAAGCAACAGTTTTCATATAGGTAGATTTACCAGCCATATTTGGTCCAGTAATTAACATTGTTGTATTTTCGTGATTCAAATCACAATCATTAGCAACAAATTCGTTGGTTGGCAATACATCTTCTAAAACAGGATGACGAGCAGATTCTAATTGTAGAATACCATTAGTGTTAATTTCTGGACGCATCCATTGGTTTTTATAAGCTAGATAAGCCAAATCAGCAACAACATCAATATTAGCAATTGACAATGCATCCTGTTGAATTGCCGGAATATACTGTTGGATTGCAGAAATAATTTCACCAAAAATAGTTTGTTCCAATTTAATTGCTTCATCCGATGCATTTAGAATTTTACCTTCAATTTCACGTAACTCTTCAGTTGTATAACGCTCTGTATTTAAAGTACTACCCTTACGGACGTAGCGATAAGGAATTTGCTTTAGCGCATTCATTGGTAACTCAATATAATAACCTGCAACACGATTGTATGCTATTTTAATTTTTTCAACGCCAGTCTCTTTACGCTCTTTTATTTCTAACGCTAACAGCCATTGTTTACCCAATGTTCCGATGTTACGCAATTCATCTAGTTTTTGGTTGTAGCCTTCTTTAATATAATTTCCATCACTAAGAATTGTACTAGGGTCTTGCTTGATAGCGCTTAACAACAATGTACGTAACTCCGACAAAGCATTTAATTGTTCACCCATTTTTTGCAATAAAGATGTTCGACAATTTTTTGCGATAAAACTTTTAACTTCCTGAACCAAAAGCAAGGTTTCTGTAAAATTTAAAACATCTTTTGGATTTACATTACCATTTGCAATCTTACCACAAAAACGCCCCAAATCATTAAAGCGTTCCAAAATTTCACGCAAAGATTGACAAATAGTCGAATGGTCGAATAATTCCTGAACTGAATCTTGACGTTCAAGAATCATAGTCACATTTCTTAAAGGCGCTGTTACCCAATCAGCCAACAAACGTGCACCCATTGGGGTTTTAGTTTTATCCAAAGACGAAAGTAAACTACCAGTTTTCGTATTATTGCGATAAGACAAAACAATTTCCAACGTATCACGAGCAATTTTATCAAGTACCATAAAATTGTCATCTCGTACTAAAAGAATTTTGGTAATATTTGATAATTTATTTTTAGCAGTCATTAACAAATACTCCAATAATGCACCAGCCGCATTGATAAGTGGTGAATTTTCTGGAATATCAAAAACTTGTGTAGTATTTAAGTTAAAATATTTTTTGATGGTTTGAGTTGCTTGTTTTGTAACAAAAGCATAACCAAAATGTTTTTTGGTAATTACTTCTTTTGGACGAATACGAGAAACAGCGTTATCATAATTATCAAATTGAGCAACATAAAATTCGCCCGTCATAATATCGGCCCAAGCAACATAAACAGTTGCTGAATTTTCAACTTCATAAATACTTGCAATAAAATTATTACTATCAGCATTTAGCATTGCGTCATCTATAACTGTACCACTGGTTATTACTCGAACAACATCACGATTGATTAAAGTTTTTCCATTAGCAGCTTCTAATTGTTCAGCAATGGCAATTTTAAAACCTAATTCAACCAATTTTTTAATATATAAATTTGCCGCATGATATGGAACGCCACACATTGGTGCTTTATCTTCCAAACCACACGAGCGGCCTGTCAAAGTTAAACCAATTGCTGCTGAAACTTGCTTTGCATCGTCAAAAAATATTTCATAAAAATCACCCAAACGATAAAATACAATACAATCTGGATATTGCGCTTTTAATTCTAAATATTTTTTCATTGCTGGTGATAACGCCATTTTTTTAACTCCTTTAACTTTGCTAGTTTACGACATTTTTCGCATAATTTCAACCAACTTCGTTGCTCTTGCCTTACGAGTATGAAATGGTACTTGATTTTCCATTTGATCTGCAACAGTACCAGAACGGTTACTATACGGAAAAATGTAAGCAGCACTGAATTTAACTTCTTCAACAAATTTTACCGTAGTTTCAAAATCTTCTTCAGTTTCTCCTGGGAAACCACAAATAATATCCGTTGTAATGTGAATATCAGGAATATATTCACGCAACGCTTTAATAATCTTCATATAATCAGCGACCGTGTATTTACGATTCATTAGTTTCAAAATTTTATCACAGCCACTTTGCATTGGAAGATGAATATCATGAGCAATTTTTGAATGAGAAGCCATAACTTTAATTGTTTCAATATCAAAATCCTTTGGATGAGCAGATAAAAAATGCAACATAAAATTTCCTGGTTGTTCAGCCAAATCAGCCAACAATTGTGGAAAATTCGGATAAGCATTGACATTTTGCCCTAATAAATAAATGTGTTTTGCAGTGTCTTTAACTTGATTAAATTCTGCATAAATTTCTTCCAGTGGTCTAATGCGTAACTTACCACGCACAAAAGGAACGATACAATAACTACAAAAATTCTCACAACCATAAGTAATATCAATGTAAGCCGTTTCAGTGTCTTCCGGCGGCAATTTTTGTAACGTAAACCCTAACCTTTCAACAACATCCATTGCGTTTTCTGTACCTAACAAAATATCAACACCCTGGATTTTACGTTTTGCCGACAAACAACCAATAACGGCAATTTTTAAATTTGGCTTATTTTTTTTCAACTGTTTTGCCAAAGCAATATGCGATAAAATTTTTTGTTCTGCTGTATTACGTACACAGCAAGTATTGAAAATAATTACATCAGCATCGTTATCATTGATTGCTACTGCATTGTCAGATGCTAACAACTGCTGTGTAATTTTTGCAGCAGTATTTACGTTCATCTGACATCCATAATTCTTTAGTATAAATTTCATAAACAATGACAGTTTAACACAAAATAACTTGTGTCCAAACCAATAAAATACTTTCGTAAAGTTTTAATTATTCTTGCTTTTATATTGCTGTTTACTGCTTTAGGTGGTGGTATAGCATTTGCTTTAATCTGGCGTAGTCAAACCTTAGATATCAACAAACTAACAACCCTGAGCCAAACTGCGACGTTTTACGACAGTGAGCAACAACTAATTGATACCCAAAATAACATTAAATATTGTTATTTCGACGAAATCAACCCGAACTGTATTAATGCTTTTATCGCCGTTGAAGATAAAAATTTTTACCAACACCACGGGATTTCTTTACCAAGAATTGCTAAAGCTTTTGTCAACAATTTGGCAGCAGGATACTCAAAAGAAGGTGCAAGCACAATCACTCAACAACTAATAAAAAACACTTATTTAACTAACGAAAAGACTTTGCAACGAAAAGTTCGTGAAGCAATTTTAGCCTTAAAGCTTGAACAAAATTTTACCAAAAATCAGATACTTGAATTATACTTAAATGCAATTTACTTTGGAAATAACAATTACGGAATTACAAATGCTAGCGAGTTTTATTTTGACAAAACTCCAGCAGAATTATCTATTGCTGAAAGTGCCGGACTAGCAGGCATTATCAAAAATCCGACCAAGTATGACCCCGTTCTAAAACACGAAAATTTTAAACAAAGAGCACACCTAATTTTAAAATTGATGTTTGAACAAGATTTCATTTCTGAGTCTGAATACAAAAATGCAATTCAAGAATCACTAGCAATAAAAAAACAAAAGAATTTATGGCTAGGAACAAACTACCAAACAATGGCACTAAAAGAAGCTTCACAAATTCTTAACCTTAGCGAAAATGACATTATCAATTATGGCTATCAGATAGATACTTATTACGAACCTGATAAACAGCAATTATTATACGACACCATTAACGATAACGAATATGCTTTAGTTGGCGAAAAGTTTGCTTTATTATCATCAACAAATGGACAAGTTCAAGCTTTATGGACTTCAAATCCAACATTATTGACAGCTCGTCGTAATTTCGGAAGCGTAATGAAACCATTATTAGTATATGCCCCTGCCCTTGAACTAGGAGTTATTCAACCAGCAAGTTTAATTGAAGATAGTCCATTAATTGATTCGGATTTTAACCCCCAAAATTTTGATGACCAATATCATGGTTTAGTTTCAGCACGTGAAGCATTAGTTCATAGTTACAATGTGCCAGCCGTAAAAATTCTTAATGCAACGACCATAGAACAAGCAACTTTAATTGGTAATAAATTAGGACTAACATTACAAAACGAAAATTTATCGATGGCATTAGGTAATACAAATCAAGGCACTACGTTTTTAGAATTAGCCAGTGGTTATCAAACAATTGCTAACGAAGGTAAGTTTGCTCCTGCTCGCTTTGTCCGTAGCATTCGTGATCGCAATGGACAATCTGTTTATTTTGATTTAACAAATAAATATAATTACGCTCCACAAGTTATAACATCAGATACAGCTTATTTATTAACTGATATGTTGATTGATACAGTTAAAAAAGGTACTGCACGTAAACTTGCTCCGTTAAATATGGAAATCGCAGCAAAGACAGGCACAACAGAACGTGAAAACACAAATACAAACACTGATGCAACATTAGTGTCCTATACACCAGAAAATGTCTTAATTATTTGGCATGGTAATGCAACAATGAAACCAGAAAATGACCTACCGCCAGGTGCAACTGGTGGAAGCCGACTAGGTTACGTAGCAAAAGAAATCCACAAAACAATTAGTAATCCCGAAACAAAATTTATTTGTCCTACTTCTGTAAAAACAATTCGCTTGGATAGTTTAGATTATCAAAATGGAAAACTAAATATTGCTAGCATTAATACACCAGATTGTGAAACTACAATAGGTTTATTTTCTAGTCGCTATCAACCAACAACAGTTTCTGAAAATTACTTAACAACAACGCCTACATTACTGGATGGTAAAGTTATCGATAATAACAACACGCAAATTTGGTTTGAAGTTTTACCCCACCAAACCTACGAAATATACAAAAACAATGTTTTACAATCAGTAATTCATCACAAAACAGGAATATATACTTTTACCGATAATAACCCACAACCATATAACACGTATTTGGTAACGGCAAGTTTAAATGGTGAATATCCCCAAAACAGTAATGAAATTACTTTATGCCTAAATAAAGATAAAATTATTACCAGTAAACCGATTGAAAGCAAACGTATTCCATGGTATTTTTAAATAATGGAATATTTAAATGACCAAGGATTATTGATTGAACAACCTGATAATTTATATAAACTTTCCAGTGATGCTGTTGCGTTAGCAAATTTCGTTCAATGTAAAAAAAATGATATTGTTTTTGATATTGGTTGTGGCACAGGAGTATTAACACTACTCATTGCATTTAATCATCAACCTAGCGAGTTTTTTAGTATTGATATCAATGCTGATGCTGTGAAACAACTTAAAAAAAATATTACAATAAACCAAGACAAATTATCAGCCACACAGTTTACTACTTTATGTGGTGATGCAAGACAACTAACAAAACTCTTACCAAACAAATTTGCCGATGTTATTGTTTGCAATCCACCTTACTTTACAAATGGTAAAAAACCAGTAAACCAACATAAAAGTCAAGCTCGTCATTCAGATACACTTTCATTAGAAGATTTAGCAACCTTATGTACCAAAAAAATTAAATATGGTGGAACTGTTTATTTTTGTTACCCTGCCAACCAGTTAGCAAAAGCCGTTACAATTTTTGAAAATAACAATTTTCGTATTAAGGAAATAAAATTATTATCAAACAATAAAGGTGTTTATTTAGCAATTTTTCGTGCAAAGAAAGGTGGCGGACATAATACTATTATGCTTGTTTAAAAAAATATTCACGATAAGGACATTTATCACATTCACTGCCTCCGTGAGCATCAACACTACAAACCTTTTTAATTGCGTGGTCTATTTCTTCTACGGCTTGCTTTTCTTTTAAGCGATTCAAGTTGATAACGCCACTTGCCAAAGAGAGCATTTCACTGCCCAATTGCTGAACTATGCACGCAAAAATTTCGTAATCTAAATCAATCTTGGTATGTAAATTATACTCTGTTAGATTACCAGTAATTTTTAATACTTTATTTACGCCATCAATAACCATTGACAACATTAAATTCTTTTCGGCCAAAGAATGTTTCAAACGCAAGTGTGTACCATTTTCCAAAGGTCTAATTTCAATAAAACCAGCAACTGCACCGGCACGATCGTATAAAATGATGTTTTTAATAAGAATTGCCATTACTGAATTATAGCAAAAATTAAACTGACATTTTATGCGAAAGTGCACAAATTTTAGCGAATTCTGTCGGAGTAACTTGCTCAGGTCGACAAGTCGGACTAACCCCTACTTCCATCAAAATCTTCTCTGTGGATGTTTTATCAAGATTCAACGTTCTTGATAATGCATTTAACATTGTCTTACGTCGTGCAGCAAAAACACCTTTTAATAATGTAGCCAAGTTAACATCATAATTTGTTCCATTTTTTTTCATACAAACAAAAGCACTATCAATTTTTGGCTGTGGCGTAAATAATGTTCGTGGTACATTTTGTAAAATTTGACACTTGGCTTGAATTTGACAACTAACAGATAAAGCACCATAAAGTGCTGTACCTGGTTTTTCGACAATTCTTTGTGCAACTTCATCTGCAATTAAAACATTGATTTCAGTGCAATTTGTTGCGGCTAAAAATTTCATAATTAACGGTGTTGTAATATAATAAGGAACATTCGCAATTAAACGAAATTTTGGCATTTTTGAAAAATCATATACTAAAGCATCATTAAAGATTAAATTAACATTTTTATATGCTTCTAAATTTTTCATTAGATGTGGTTGTAAACGTTGGTCAATTTCAATTGAATAAACTTGGCAACCAGTTTCTGCCAAAGCTCGTGTTAACGTTCCCATACCAGCACCAACTTCAACAACAACATCATTTGGTTGAACTTTTAGTTTTTTTACCAACGCACGTAAAAAATCTGTATCGTAAATAAAATTTTGACCCAAAGATTTTTTATATTCAAATTCCACTTGAATAGTGTATCATACTATGATAGTATAAGATAGTTTATTTTGCAGAAGATAAACTCATACAAAAGAAGCACTTTTTACAAAAGAAAAACAAAAAGCAGTCAATCGACTGCTTTTATTTTGTAAAAACGATATGCGTTTTCTCGAGTCAGTTTTTCAATTTCATCAACTGTTTTATGTAATACTTCTGCCATTTTTTTGGCTGTATACATAATATATGATGGATGATTTACTTCACTACGTTTAGGTGTCGGTGCAAGATAAGGTGCGTCAGTTTCAATCAAAATACGATTTAATGGAATAGAACGCATTGTTTGATGTAAATATTCTTTACCTTTATATGTAATATGACCACCAAAAGCAAAATACACATCAACACCAGATAACTGTTTAATTAAAAAATTTGCTTGCTCTGCTGTGTAACTCATACAATGTATTAAAACACCATTTTTAAGTTTTGAACGATTAGCAATTAAAACATTTGCAGTATCTTCCCAAGCATCTCGTGAATGTACAACTAACGGTAATTGATAACGCTCTGCAATAAAAATTTGATGCTCAAATACTGCAATTTGTTTTTCTCGTGCAGGTAAATCAGGATGATGATAATCTAATCCACATTCGCCAATCGCAACAAATTTTTCAAATTTCAAATGCTCAGCAACAAAATTTTCAAAATCATTAGGTGAATAAACATTAGCATAAGCCGGATGAACACCAGCAGTACAAAAGATGTTTTGGTATTCACTAGCAAAATTAAAAATATTGGGCAGACTTTCAAAGTCTGCCCCAATTTCAACGCCTTCACATTGCCCACTTTGAAAATCAATAATTGTATTCAAAC
>JAZSAE010000054.1:0-17569 GCA_045601705.1 Clostridia bacterium
ACACCATAAAAAACTTAAACATCAAGCAACAAAAATTAGTTTAATCTTTAATTTATCTTTTACAATCATTGCAATAATTGCACTAATAACTTGGTGGCTTATTAACAATAATTTTTTAATTGCATTAGGTTATGGCATTAACATTTTATTACTTTCCTACCCATGTTGTTTAAGCATAATATTCACACTACCAACGACACAAGCGCTTAAAAAGACAAACTTATCAGATGTAATCTTTAACAAAGATGAAACAGTAGAAAAACTTCAAACAATAAACCTAGTTCTTTTTGACCAAAATATTTTAACGCCTCAAATTAAAGTTACAAATGTACAACCATTGCAAGGTAATCTAACAGCGAAAAATCTCTTACAATTTTTTGCCAGTATTGAACGCCATAATAATCACCCAATTGCAACAGCAATTCTTAAAACATACAATAATCCATCAGCATACCTAGACATTGAATCAATTCAATACTCATCTGATAATTGCATCAAAGCAAGTTTAGGAAACCGACCAATTTATCTTGGAAGTGCTAAATTCATTGCACCATATTTACACCAAGCTGACCGGAACAAAGCACAAGCGCTAGAAGAACATTATCAATCAGAAGGCAAAATCACGCTTATATGTGCGACAAATGATAAATTACTTGGTATTATTGCCTTAACCGAAGTTATTCCTGACGACACTATCAAAGCTTTTCAAAAACTAAAAAGTAAAGGTATTCGTACAGTTATGTTAGCCGAAGAAAATCAACTTAACATAAAAAAATACACAGAAATTGGTATTGATAAAGTTATTACAAAAGTAGCCAAATCTGAAAGAAAACAATATGTGGATGCACTAAAAAAAGCAGGATATCGTATTCTTGTCATCGACTCGGACGACAAATCTCCTGCTTTTCAATCTGCAAATATTAGTTTGTTATTTAATAAAAACACCTCATCAAGCGTAGATATTGTTACCTCAAACAATCCGTTTGAATTTTTATACAAAATAAATTCATTACATCAACAAATTAACTGCAAAATTAAACGTAGTTTATTTTGGCCTTTCCTTTATAATACACTTTGCCTTCCTTTTGTGACCGGAGCACTTTCTCGCCTAATTCCATTTATTTATAATCCGATAATTGTTTCATTTGGTTTATTTCTCGGCTTTATGAGTGTTATAATCAGTGGGCTAACAATTAAAATTAAATCATAAATTTACGTTTTCATGACGATAAACAACGATACGTTCACCAGGTGTACAACCGTTTTCCAAATTAGGATTTTGCTGCAACAAAGAAGCACAACTTAAATTTGTACGTTTTGCCAAATCCCATAAATTTTCTTTTTCACCAATTATATAAATTCTTATCGCACTACCGTCATCAGTCTTTGCTTGCCCTTCTTCTAAATTACTAACAACTACAACATTCTTTTTTAAACTTGACTGAACACAAATTCCAAGTTTTGCGTCAACTAATAATTCTGTTCCACGACGTGCCTTTACGTTAACAACTAACGGTGTAACAAAAGCATTTGTAAAGCAATCATTCTCTAAATTCTCCATACGAACATAAGTTTGGAAAGGTACTTCATAGCGTTCACCAGTAATTAAATGGTCTTCACTTTCAAGCAATAAATTTATTGCTAAAATACCTTCTAACATAACCTTACTGTCTAATGTGTTGATTTGCAAATTATTGATGCGTGCGCTATCAACTGCCACAACGTGTGAAATGTATGGACTATTTGGTGCTAAATTGATATTACTTTCAATATCACTTGTCGTATTAATTTGCGATATAATTTCATTATAATTTAATTGTGTAGTTTTAAATGTTAACTCATTATCAAACGAAATTGCATCAGCTACCATATTAAACTTACGATTACAATAAACATCACCAATAAATTTAACATTTAAGACCAAAGCCAAAACAGCGCCTTTTTGATTATTTTCAATATGCATTTGTACATTATCGATAGTTAAACTACCACAGGCTAAATCTTCACTTGTAACACCATTTTGTGCCATGCTTTTAGCAAAATCAATCTCATGTACAAAATTATAAGGAACACTTACATTTTCAACAAGTTTTAAACCTAACACATTTACATTCATTGTACCTTTAATTAAAACTTTACCATTATCAACTGATATATCTTTCAAGTTAGGGTTAACATCAACACCTAATACTCCTTCACAAGAAGCATCCAACTGAATATTTTCCGTAATTTCAAATTTCTCATTTAACTTTGAGTTAAAACTTAAAATATGTTGTTCTGTCTTTTGAACTTCAACATCTCCAGTCAAGTTATTAACTATTTGTAAATCAAGTACTTTAACACCTTGCACATTAACTGACAAAACATTTTCAGCAATAATTTTATCGTCAACTAAATGCCAATTACTATTCACTAATTCAGCACTAGCATAAATTTGACTAATACCATCGTAATTTTTAATTGTAATCTTTTTTTCAAATGCTTCATTAACATCTTCACTATCAAATTTATCAAACTCATTTACAAAAACAATTCGACTAACAATATTTCCAGTTAATGAAACTTCACCATTATCAATATTAGTGTTTTGATTTTGTAAGTGACACGAAACTCCAATTATTTTTTTTGCATTAGCAGGCAAACTGTTTTTTTGTTCGATTTTAATTTGAACATTATCCAAATCAACCAAACTTTGCTGAACTAAATTTTCCATCAAAACTTCCATAATATTCCCCCTATAATAAAATTATATTTTGTCAATAATCAAAGTATGCGTAAAAAAACTCAATCAATCGAAGCAATTAAAGCTAAAATACACTCAATGTTAGGCAAACACATCAATATGTCTGTTTGTCGAGGTCGTAAACGAGTTTCAAAATACGCTGGAATAATTGAAAATACATTTCCTAGCGTCTTTATTGTTCGGTTAAAAACAAACAAAAAAGACACGGAACGAATTCCGTGTCTCTCCTATTCTTATAATGATGTACTTTGTGGTGACGTACAAATTGAAGAAGTTTGTTAAACTAATTCAACAATAGCAGTCATCGCATCATCGCCCTTACGAACGCCAGTTTTCAAAACACGTGTATAACCACCAGCAGTTCCAGTTTCTTTAATGCGTTTTGCATATTTAGGTGCTAATTCATTAAAGATTTTTTCAATAATTGGGTGATTAATGTGTTGTGTACGTTTTTCAAAGCTTTTTTTGCTTTCATCTTTACTGCGAATTTCTTGAAAGTCATAAAGAGATGCCATAAGTTTACGACGAGCAGCCAATTTTTTGGGTCCGTCAATTAAAACTTTACGTTTGCTTTTTACACCTTTTTTATCAGTAAATTCTTTTTCAACAGTTACAGTATCTGCATAAGAGTTAATTGCCAAAGTTAAATATTTTTCAGCTAATGCTCCTGTTGCTTTTGCACGTGCATAAGTTGTTGAAACACGTCCCGTCCAAAATAAAGTCGAGACTTGATTACGCAAAATCGCCATATGTTGCGAAGTTTCGCGTCCTAATTTTGCTGGTTTCATTAAAAGTTCCCCTCCTCTTCTGATCGCAATGACAAGCCAAGACTTGCCAATTTAGAAATAATTTCATCAAGACTCTTGGAACCTAAATTACGTACGCGCAACATATCTTCTCTTGATTTACTTGTTAAATCGCGAATAGTTTTAATATTAGCACGATTTAAACAGTTTGCACTACGTGGTGAAAGTTCCATATCTTCAATGCTGGTTTCGAAAATCTTTTCGACTGTTTCTTCTTTACTTTCTACAAAAGTATTATGTCCAGCCATACTTTCAACCATGTTAATAAATAAAGTTAAATGATCTTGAATTAATTTAGCTGCTAAAGCAACAACTTCTTTTGCTTCAACACTACCGTTTGTGGTTAATTCAACAGTTAATTTGTCGTAGTTCATATCACCACCAACACGGCTAGGTTCAACAAAGTAGTTACATTTAACAACAGGGCTATAAAGACTATCAACTGCAATATATCCAATACTGTCGTGAGCACCCTTTTGGTCTTTTGCAACAACATAACCACGACCACGAGCAACAGACAATTCCATTTTAAATTCAGTATTACTATCTAATGTAGCAATAACTAAATCTGGATTACAAATTTCAATCAAACTGTCGTGTTCAATATCTTTTGCATAAATTGGACCAGCAGTTTTTTTATTGATTCGCATTGTAGTTGTGTAACTTAAATCATCGGTTAAAGCTTTTAAAATTAAGCTTTTAACATTTAATACAATATCAGTTACATCTTCAACTACGCCTTTTACAGTTGAAAACTCATTATTAACGCCGTTAATACGAATAGCAGTAACCGCTGTACCTGGCAAATTACCTAAAGAAACACGGCGAATCATATTTCCTAATGTTGTTCCATAACCACGTTCCAAAGGTTCAATAATAAAGTGTGCGCTTTTTGCTCCGGTACTTTCGTTAACCGTAATTTTCGGTTTCATTAATTCCATTTTTAGCATAATAATTTTCTCCCTTTCAAATTACATTTTATTTAGAATACAGCTCAATAATTAAGTTTTCTTGAATATTCAAATCAATATCTTCACGTGTTGGTAATTCTAAAATTTTACCTGATAATTTCGCCCCCGAAAATTCCAACCATTTTGGTAAACTGATTTTTTGATCTTTTAATACTTTGAAAATTTCCAATTCTTTTTTAGTTTCTTTAATTGCAATAATATCGCCTTTTTCAACTAAATAAGATGGAATATTTACTGATTGATTGTTAACAGTAATATGTCCGTGTGAAACCAATTGACGTGCTTCACTACGACTGTCCGCAATTCCCATACGATAAACTACGTTATCTAAACGACGTTCCAAGTATGATAACAAATTATCACCGGTACGACCTTTAGTATTAGCAGCTTTTTCATATAAAGCGTGGAATTGTTTTTCTTGTAAACCGTATGCGCGTTTAACTTTTTGTTTTTCACGCAACTGTGTACCATATTCTTTTTCTTTTTTACGTACTAAGCCGTGTTGACCAGGAACAACAGGACGCTTTTCCATTGCGCATTTTGCTGATAAACAACGTTCGCCCTTCAAGAATAATTTACAACCTTCACGACGACAAAGACGACAATCTGGTCCAGTATATTTTGCCATAATTATTTTCTCCTCCTCTTAGGTGGTCGACAACCATTGTGTGCAACTGGTGAAGTATCGGTGATCGACAACACTTCTAAACCTGCTTGGTTAAGTGCACGAATTGCATTTTCACGACCAGCGCCAGGTCCTTTTACAAAAACATCGACTTTTAATAAACCCATTTCTTTTGCGGTTGCTGCTGCTTTTTCTGCAGTAGTTTGAGCTGCAAAAGGTGTTGATTTACGACTACCTTTAAAACCAGCAACACCAGCACTAGCCCAGTTAATAACATTGCCTTGGTCGTCGGTCAAAGTAACAATCGTATTATTGAATGATGCATTGATATAAGCCTTACCTTTAGCGTTTAAGGTTTTTTTATGTTTACGCTTTGTAACTGGCTTTTTTTTCATAGGTGCATTTGATTTTGCTTCTGCCATTTATTTCCTCCTAACTCCTTATGCCGACTTGGTCCTGATAACCATTTTCTTAGGACCTTTACGTGTACGTGCATTTTGTTTCGTAGATTGCCCACGAACAGGTAAACCTTTACGATGACGGATACCACGATAACAACCAATTTCAGTTAAACGTTTAATGTCTAAAGAAATTTCACGACGCAAATCACCTTCCGTCTTGATGTTTTTATCAATATACGTCCTTATTTCATTAATTTTTGCTTCTGGCACATCTTTTGTACGAACAGTAGGATCAACCTCACAAGCCGCACAAATTTTATCTGCCGTTTTTGTACCAATGCCATAGATATACGTTAAAGCATATTTAATACATTTATCTTTTGGTATATCCACACCACTAATTCTCGCCATTATTTTCTCCTTTTTTTATTTATCTATAAAAACGCACACCCCTAAATTGCCGCGTAGGATGCACGAGAATTTGCCTTAACGCGGTGATTTACACGGACGCGGTTGGCGTTGTTTGTGTTTTGGATTTTCGCAAATAACCATAACGGTTCCTTCACGTTTAATAACCTTACATTTGTTACAAATCGGTTTTACTCCACTTCTCACTTTCATTGTCCATTTCCTCCGTTATCAATTACAGATTTACTACGCCAAGTAATGCGTCCATTGTTTAAGTCATATGGTGAAATCTCTAACTTAACCATATCACCTTCAAGGACTTTAATGTTATTTTTGTAAAGTTTTCCTGATAAGTACGCCATAATAATATGACCGTTTGACAATTTTACCCTAAATTTTGCATTTCGCATTACTTCGATAACACTGCCTTCGACCTCAATCGCATCGACTTTACTCAAAAAACACCCCTCCCTGCTGATAAATCCACAATAACGTTAATATTACAACATAATTCTAAATTTGTAAAGCACATTTTTATAAATATAGTTAGCAGAGTGTTATATTAAAACTTTTAAATATAGGTATCTTCGTCTTCTATAAATTGTTCAACTTGTTTTTCTGCAGTTTTGATATCCTTTTGCAAAATACGACGTTTTGCAAGAAGAACATCGACACCTATATATCCACCAGCACCTGCCAATAATAATACCACAACTAATACACCAAGAACTATTGGCGAAATCGGCATTTGTGGGGCTTGATTGTTTTCTTTTTTAATTTCACCCTCAGTTTTATTTGAACTTGAAACGCTTTTTGGTTTTAAATTTTTAAATGCATTTTCATAAGCAGTCATTGCTAATTCAACGTCTTTAATATTTGGATTACTTGCTTCACTCATCCAAAGTTCATTCAACTTAATTCCAGCATCATCCAAAACTGCTAATGATTCATCACTATATTTTTCTTTATTTAACGCATTATTCTGAATTTGTAAGTCATAATACTTCTTAATTAAACTTTGAACCTCAGTAGAACCAACACCACCAACCAACGCAACACTTTGGTTTAAATTATTTTGTAAATTATAAAATAATTCATTTAAGCGATCATAATTTTTAATATAAGCTTCAATATTATTAACATCTGTTGATTCAGATTCAACATATTGACGAACAGTATTTTTAAAAGTTGAATACATCATACGTGCTTCAAAATCATACAAGAAAGGACAAGCATTTTCTATACGTGAATTATTAAATGCAGGTAACGTTAAAAGTTTACTTGGATCAATTTTTAAATTATTAAATGCATTTTGTAAATCATTTAGAATTTTTTCCGTGTTATTGTTTTCATTATTTGCACGATATTCTAGTGCTTGACTATAAGCATTATAAAAAGCTAAACCTAATTCATCACTAAAATATGATTCATAATTTTCATAATATTTTTGATAATTTTGATTATACAACAAATTAGTTAACATTGAAAAATTATCAATCCATCCTGTATACAAAGTAATATCGTGTCCAGGCATTAAATCATCACTTCCTTCTCCCATAATCCACTGCAATTGCGAATCAGCGTCTTCGCCCTCAATGGGTAAATTTTCTTCTAAAAACCACCCAACACATGAGTATCCTTGTCGTGATTTTGGTAAATCTAAAGGGCCAACAATCGGACGATTAAAAACAACAGTTTCAGTTGGATAATCTTCATATGGAATATCAACCTGTCCTTTTTCTCTAACAACAAAATGAACAGTATATTCTTTAATTCTCCAATTAGCCAAGAAGCGTCTATTAGGTGTAAGAATTTGTTCCTTTGCAAAAATATAATAACCATCATCATCCAACAAGCCGTGATTTTTCATATCTACCCACTCGGCATCACCTTCATATAAACCTTCAATTGTCCAACCTAAAAACTCATATCCTTCACACACGGGATCATCTGGTTTATAAATAATTTGATAAGTACGACCAGTTGTAATTTCATATATATTTTCTTGATAACCATATTCATCGACTACAGCCCAATACGCATCTGAATTTTTCGGTGAATTTGATAAAAAAGTAACATTGTAATTTAAACCTGTATAATCACATAAAACTGGTTCACCTTTAATCTCATCATACTTCCAAGTTCTAAATTGATAAATTGCATCAATCTTTTTTTCTTTAAGTGTTGCTTCTTCCCCTGTTTCAGGATTACGCTCATTAACAGTTAAACCAACTTCGTATTTAACAATTGGCAATATTGCATGATACAAATAGCCCTCTGTTTGATCAAAATAACTCAACAATTGAAATGGATCTAATGGGCGTTCATAATTATTCTCATCAATGATTGTTACGCGAGTATTACGAAATTCAACAAAATCAGGAGTATTTGTTGATTCAAAATAGAAATTATATTTTTTCATTTTTTCCGTAGTTCCAGTATCATCTTGATTTTGCAAATCAACTAAAGCAATACTACTTGTATTATGTCTTGTACAATACAAATACTCATCCTTATTATCAATATCACGTCCAAAACCACAATTTGGATATAATTCATTATGACCATTTAAATAATAATCTTCATCTATACTACCTACGGTATTTGCAATACAGTCGTGACTATCAAACAAACGTATTTTAGAGTTACAAACTCTTCCCCAGAAATTATCATATGGAAAATCACCAATAACCATATTATTATAAATCCATCCACCATAATACACTAAACCAGCCAATTGACCACAATAATTGTTATATGTAATTGGAAGCACATCACCAATGTTAACATCTAATATTAAGTTATTATATAAGCCAGATGCAACAATTAAATCTTTATTAGTCGTAATTTGAGTACTTAATCCAACCAAACCACCAACATAATAAGTACCGTCCACCGCACCCAGACCTTTAGTGTTAAAGTCAGTATTTAACGAAAAATCACGCAATGTTGAATTAATAATTTTACTAGAAATATTAACACCAACCAAACCACCCAAATAGACATTCATACCTTGTCCATATGTAACATTTTCTTCAATGCCAGCATTAAGTTTTAAAGTTACACCAGAACTTTCCGAACTGGCAGTTTTTAAAACATTAACCGTGTCAATACCCCATTGATTTGGTGTGATAGTGTTAATTGTTTGAACCTTTTGTTCTTCACCAATTTCAACTAAATTAGAAGTAAATGACATTTTACCAACGGCCGTACCAAGATAAAAGTTATGTCCATTCGTATTTTCAGTTGTTAATGTTAAACTAGGATTTTTTATTGTTACATTGTTAATGTATGTCGTATCTGCCGAACCTGCAATTACCCCAATCGCTAATTCAATTGGCGCGTTTGGACGGCTTGGGTCATCTGCCGCAATACTCTCCGCATGATAATTGTAAATGATTTTTGTATCTTCAAACACAACATTTTGAAAAACACCACCTTGCATTTCAGCAAAGAAACCTACTTGGCGAGCAACATCATCGTCATACTTCATAGTTAAACCAATAATCGAATGACCATTGCCATTAAAAACAATGTTTCTATGTTTTCCATTTTTACCAATTTCAATTGGTGTCCACAATGGCGTTATATACATTTTATGTTCTGTTGTATAAATATCATTTAATTTAATGTCATTTTCCAATATAAAAGTATGACCGGTATAATCAATGGCATTATTGCTATTACCCGAACTTGTTAATTCATAATTCAAATATGCTAATTGCGCCGCAGAAGTAATATAATGTATAGTTTCATTAACCGTACTTGAAAAACTATTCGAGCGAAGATCAATCCAATTAATATCAGAATATATATCAGCCAAAGGTTTTATATTTGATACATTTTTTGCATTATTAGTATTAACCTTCAAGCAACAGACACCAGCAAACATCATCAAACAAGAAAAAAATATAAGCATTATAGAAATACCAATACGTAAAACTCCTATTTTCATTTGCTGTTTCCCCATATTCAAATTTAGTATATATCAAACGCCATATTTTAGACAATCAATTTTTATTATCATTTTTCGAAGGAAAATATTTTCGATTCAATAGACTATTTGGTAAATATTGTTGCTCCACATAGCCACCAAAATCATGTGGATATTTATAATTCTTACTTGCTTCCGTATGATTTTTTAAATATTCTGGAATCTTATCATCAGCGTGATTCAACGCATCATCCATCGCACTTTGCATCGCTACCATAACCCGATTATCCTTAGGTGCTCGACAAACATAAACAATTGCTTGCGTTAAAGCCAAATTACCTTCTGGCATTCCTAAATTATCTAAGCTATATAAAGCAGCGCATGCTTGAGTTAGAGCTTGTGGATCAGACAATCCAACATCTTCAGCAGCATGAGCAATTACTCGTCGCGCAATTATTTGTGGTTGCATCCCGGCTGCAATCAAACGATTAGCATAATATAACGCAGCCGTTGTATCGCTTCCACGCAAACTTTTACAGAAGGCACTTAGTATATGATAGTAAAGTGTTTCATCTAAATTTAATGCTTTTTGTTGCAAACATTCTGCTGCAATATTTTTGTCAACAACAATACACCCATCAGAATTTGGTTTAGTTGTAATCGCACACAGTTCTAATCCATTCAAAGCACTACGCACATCACCACCACAAGCTGTAGCGAAATAAGTTAAAGCATCTTCATCAATTTGTATTTTGTAATCACGTAAACCACGCCCATCCCTTAAAGTTTGTCGCAAAATTTTTTTAATATCATTCTCACTTAACCTTTTAAATTCAAAAATAGTACAGCGAGACACAATTGCTCTTGTCATACTATAACTTGGATTTTCTGTTGTGCAACCTATAAGAATCAAATAACCAGCCTCTAAAGCTCCAAGCAAAGAATCACTCTGCGCTTTACTCCAACGATGACATTCATCAAGCAATAAATAAGTTTTTTTACCAGTTAATTCAAATTCAGATTTAGCCTGCTGCATAACAGTTTTAACCTCAGCGACACCACTAGATACGGCATTTAATTTTACAAATTTTGCATTAGAACTATCAGCAATAATTTGAGCTAAAGTAGTCTTTCCTGTTCCCGGAGGACCAAAAAAAATTACACTTGGCACACGTCCAGCTTGAATCAAACGCCTTAATAATTTACCCTCAGCCAATAAGTGTTGTTGTCCTGCAAATTCATTTAAAACACAAGGACGCATACGCTCTGCCAAAGGTTTTTGAGTTTGATGTAAATTATCAAACAAAGTATCCATTACTTAAATTAAACCACAAAGCAAGGCTTTTACGCAAGCATCTAATCACTGCAATGTAATTTCATATTCTTTACCAACAACAAAAGGCTCTTGCTGTTCTAATACATCAATGTAAATACATGGGTCAACTTCTGGGCTTTGTGCAAATGTTCGACAGCGTGCTATACCGTTAATGACAGCATCACATACTACACGCACAACTTGACCTTTTTCGCTTTTATGTTTCGCATCTAAAATTTTTTGTTGAACTTTTTCAATAGTTTTTAAACGTTCACGTTTCACTACAGCCTTAACTTGTTCCATACTATACGATACCGTTCCAGGCTCACGTGAATAAGCAAAAAAACCAACATAGTCCAATTTCACATCTTGTAAAAAATCCACCAGTTCATTAAATTCAGTTTCCGTTTCAGTCGGGAACCCAACCATCATTGTTGCACGTAGTGTAATTTCCGGAATAACGGACCTAATTTTATGAACCAATTTTTGATAAATTTCAGCACTGCCACGACGCCCCATTAGTTTTAAAATTCGCTCGTTACAATGTTGAAAAGGAATATCTAAATATTTTACAACCTTATCATTTTCAGCAATTTCTTTTAACAATTTATCAGTTAATAACTCAGGGTAACAATAATGTAAACGCACACGTTTTACTCCATCTACTGCTGTAATCGCTTTCAATAAAGAAACTAAATCAGTACCAATATCAACCCCATACATTGTTACATCTTGTGCAACTAAAATATATTCAGGAACACCTAATTCTGCAAAATGACGCACTTCACCAACAATATCTTCAATCGAGCGAGAACAATATTTGCCACGAATTGATGGAATCGTGCAGAAAGCACAGCAACGATTACAGCCATCAGCAATTTTAACATACACATAACTAGAAGGTGTAGATAACAACTTATTACCAGCCTCAGCCTTCTTTCCTGTTAATAATTCTGCTAATTCTTCGTAATTTTTCGTTTCCCACCAAACATCAACTTCAGGTAATCCTTCCACCAATTCTTGCCGATGATTTGGAACAATACACCCACACACAACAAGTTGAGCGTGTGATTTATGAATCAATTTTTCCGTAATACATTCTATACTTTCCTGACGAGCACTATTAATGAATCCACAAGTATTAATAATAATTATATCTGCATCTGCATCATCTGCGACCATTTGACAACCGGCACGTTGCAAATAACCTGCCAACGTTTCACTATCAGCACGATTTTTATCACAACCCAAAGTTGTAATGCAAATTTTTTTCATCGGTAAAATCATATTGCATAATAACGCTTTTTGTCATATAATTCAACTGTTAATCAAGCTCCGATGGTCAAGCGGCTAAGACGACACCCTCTCACGGTGTAATCACGGGTTCGATTCCCGTTCGGAGTACCACCATCTATACCATATATAGTGTATTTTGTGCAATATCGTCCATATCGACCACTATATATTGTAACGTAATTATACCAATTTTCGTTTTATGCGGTAATTTTCGCGTTTTTTAGTAATTTTTATACTAAAATTATACCAAAATTATACCAAATTTATTTTTAGTAAAGATTATTCAAAACTCCCAATACCTTGTCTTGTGTATCTGGAATGAAGTGGCTATATACCTTTAATGTAACGGTAGAATCACTATGTCCCATATATTTACTAACAGTTTGAATCGGTACATTCTGTGAAAGTAATAAACTACAATATGTATGTCGCAACCCATGACAACCTAGATGTTTAAGTTTATATTTACGCAAAAAGTCACAAAGCCAATTATACGGTGCACTAGTTGGTGCTGGTTCACGAGTAATCGTTGAAGCAATGTAATACTCATCTAATTTAGTATCAAAAGATTTATCTGCTTCCTTAAACCATTTATAATATTCACGCAAATCATCTACTAATGTATCTGGAATTGGAATATTCCGTACAGAAGTTCTTGTCTTAGGTTCTTTTTCATAAGTGCCTTTCTCCGCAGAATAAAGACGATTACGCTGAATATGAATAGTTTTATTTTCCAAGTTAATATCACTCCAACGTAAGCCAGACATTTCACCTTTGCGAATACCAGTCAGTAACATTGTCTTTAATGTTACTTTTTTATTTATTTCGCTTTTATTTAGTTTTTCTAATGATTCTAAAAATTGCTTAACTTCATTATAAGTAAATACCTCTTTTTCGCTAATTGGTATTAACATTGAATTGTTATTACCAGCACCAATTTTCGTAGCACAAACTGGGTTTTTAGTAATCCAGTCATATCTGATCGCCTCGTTGAAAATTGTTCTTAATATTTTTCTATAACCCTTTATAGTTTCAACTGAATAAGGTTTCACAGTTTTTAATTCATCAAAATAATTATTAAAATTTAATCCACAAAACTGACATAGTTTCAAAGCATTTTCTTTTGGAATAGAGTCATTATGAAATCGCATTTTATATGCTGAACCTTTATTTAATATCTTTTCTCTATCAAGTAAGCGAAAGTTTAAATTTGATGGCAACGGTCTTTTTAATTTAACTCGAAGCTGTTTACGGCTATAAGTCGTAAAAGAATTTAAAAATAATTGAATATCACGAACCTTAATTTCGTTTATTGGTACATCTTTTAATTGTCGTTCGGTTAAATAAGAATTAAACCTTTTAATTGTTTCAAGTGCTTTTTCATAATAATTTTGTGAAAGATGTAATCTTACATTATTAACAAACTCATTTGCTAACTTAGAAAATGTAAGTACATTACTTTTTAAGTGTTCCGTTTGTTCTTCATACGCATTTCTTACTTCTTCTTCAAATATTAATGAAAACTTTTCTACATATTTTTTGAATTTTGCTTCGGTTAAGTTTTCATTATTATGAATTCTTTTTACGGCAAGTTTATTCTTTCCAGTTTTAATGTCTTTAGTTAATACCTGTATTCTTGCAACAAATTTACCTTTTTTATTAGTTGTTATCTTAATGTATGGCATTTTTAATTCTCCTTATTTTTATGCCCGACATATTCCAACAAACTATCCATATCTACCAGGACTTTTGTTCCCACGGTTAGAAACCTGATTTTTCCTTCTTTGCACCAAGTTCTAATCGTGTGAATTTTTATCGCTGATTCTGGATCAGTTTTGCGAATATACTCAACGGCTTGTTTAATACTTCGCACCATTTCGTAAACTCCTTTTAAGAAACTAAATTTCACAATGTGAACTTAATTTCGTCTTGGATTATAGCGAATGCGAATTACAAAAGTGAATGACATCACTTGATATTAGGTAACAAAAGCCAGCATAAACTTGACCTGAACTTGATTTAACTTGACATTGGTTAACATCTTCTGCACCTCCTTTGTCGAAAATTGTTTTTTCGATGCCAACCAACCGTCAGGGAGCAGCGACGCTGTCAAAGAAAAAGAAAACAAATATTGACTTAAATGTTTTTCTTGATTTGTTTTTTCTGCGATATTTTTTTCCTTTGACAGCAATGCTACTCTCTGACACCACTATCATCGAAAAAACAAAAACACCTAAAAAGACACAGGAGGTGCTGTAAAACGACATTATTCGTCAAGAAATGTTAAGTAATGTCAAGTCAGATCATTTTTATGCTTGGTAAAATCATTCTAATTGGCTTCACAATTTTTTATAGTTGTTGAACCTATGGAATTACTTTTCCTTATTTTATTTTTTGTATGGCTCTTAATTCCGCCTTAGCGATATTTTGTTTTTTCTTACAAAACAAAAATATTAAAAGGAATTTATATGAAAAGTGTAAAAGAAATAAGAGATGATCTAAAAAACATTAGATACTTTTATTCGCGAAAAAAGATCTTTGAGGAAGTATCCACAAGTGTGGGAGAAAACTCGATTAAGGATTTAATACAAACTTATCAAAATGCAGTTTGTTACGCACCACCGCGTTTATACGACTTATATGTATCACTCTATATGCAAAATATTACCCAAGAGGAACTGTCTTATCAGCTTGGATATTCAACCGAACATATATCAAGACTTAATGGACAGTTGGTAAAGTTTCTGCATTTCAAACTTAATAACAAGGAGGTAAGTTAATTATGGAAACATTTTTTATTGAAGATGCTATCAATGTTTATCGCACGGAATTATTTATTGTCGTCCAAAATATTGGTATCCGTTACGACGACTCCGAAAACAATGTTATGTTTAGCTTTGACACTTTTTATTCTCGCAACCAAAGCAGAGATAAAGAATACGAACACATTTTCAGGAATCGTAAATACATTGACGGCAAAAGAATTAAAACAACCATGCACGCTAGAACTTATGTTAACTAAGATCAAGTAATGTCAAGTCGAGTCAAAAACTAGTCAAGTCAAATCAAAAACATGCTGGGTAATGTCATGGAAATCAGTTTTCAAAAGTTGTAACTTCTTCGTGTAATCGAATGACAAGAACAAAATTGTTTCAGTCGATTTCGTGTATCACTGGTGCACCGGTACACCATCGCAGGAACGGAAGTTTCATTTTATGGTTTCTTGGTATGTTTCGATTAACACTTTAACAAGGAGGAGCTACATGGCTAGTTTCAAGGAAAGGCGCTGGCTCGTGCCCAATAAACGAGCTAAAAGTTACGCAGAAGAACGCAAGGCAAAAGTTCATCAACACGGTCCTAAGGAAGGCAAAGAGTTAACAGATTATGAAGCTGGTATGCGTTCTGGCTATCTACAATGCCAAAGCGACCACGCTGGTCTCTTCAAATACAAGAAGGCATTGAGCGAAGGCAAATCAAAAGCCGAAGCAAAGAAAATTTCAAAAATCAAGGGAGGTAAATAATGACAAACAACAATCAAGTTATGGTCCAACGCGAACCATACGAATACAAAGGTAAAACTTACAACAGATATTTTGTACAAGGTGAAATTCGTGGCAAAGATGTACGAGTTTCGGTAACACCACCGGACAATGGCGGGTTTGCCGTCTTAGACATTGTCTTCGGTAACGAAAACCAAGTACCACTCACCTGTACACCATACGAAATCAAAGATGAGAAAACCGGTCGTGTTATTACTGGTAATACATATTCGGTTGTTACCACAGATGAACAAGGCAACACTTATGAATGTAAAATTAAGCCATTCCGTAATTCAGACAAAATGTTGTTAAACATGTTGCTGAAATAACAATGAAAAACTTAATACTTTTTATTCTAATTATCGCATTAGTTGTTCTGGTCGGAACTTGGCCATTGTCCGTTCTCGCAAAGTTGTTTATCTGGTTTGGCGAAACATTAAATTGGCTTGCTAAAATCTTAAACTTCTTTGGCTGAAATGGAATTATGTAACGGTAATCAAGCACTACTTAAACTCTGTTTATTTAGTGCTTTTTGCCTTAAAAGGAGGGACTATGACAAACACACTTAAAGTACTTGGTAATTGTTGTTTAGTATTTATCGCTGTCATCTCCGTCGGTATTTCGCTGGTGTATGGTTATTACCATTGCTTTATTCATGATGTTACACTCGGCATAAACTATATCGACAACCAGATCGGCTTGGATATTAAAAACGCAAAAGACTTAACCGAAAATGAAAAGAATGAATTAGAAGAACGCTATTTCTTGGAAGCAAATTATTACAGCAATGCTAAACATAATGGCGAACCTTTACAAGAATTAAAACTCAATTATTTTACGGATTATAATTTAATGTCAACTGGTTACCGTGCCAGTGGTATGCAATATCTCGGAGATTTGAAACAAGAAGATTTGAAGTTAACACCCACCACGGAAGAACAAGCTAACCGAGATGAACCCAAGGGATTTTGTTATTATGATACAACGAATGGCATTAGTTGGGACGGCGGAAAATTGCGTACCCAACTTAATCGTGAAAGTACATTTATCATTAGCATTGACAATCAGCCGTACCAAATTCAATTAGACAAAACTTATGAATGGACAACCTATTCTCGTCAATGGTACACACTCTGGATTTGGAACAAACCAACAACACATATTTGGATGTACAACTTCCTAGATGTCTTTGCTGACTGCATGCAAGCCATTAGAACAAACTCTGCTGGTTATGGCGACTACTATATAACGGTCGATTTAAGCGAATACTTTACCATTCGTGCCTTTGATCCAGAAACTGGTAAATTTAAAGCAGATGATGTAACGGATATTATTAAGACCTACTCCGTTTTGAAATTTCATTACGATGAGAATGGAGCAAGAAACAGCACGCAATCTATGTTTGGTTGTATTGACTGTAACCCGAGTTATGACATTACAGAAGAACAAATCGACACAACTTACTGGCAAGAAAGATTTGTCTATACGCTAACCAACAAAGATTTAGAATTAAGGTACAGCGATGTTTATG
>JAZSAE010000055.1:0-43083 GCA_045601705.1 Clostridia bacterium
ACCTGGAGTGAAAAGACTTGGACTGGGTTGACCGATTTTTATGGTTCAGAAATTTGGACGGACGGCGAAAATACTTATTGCTCATCTGGTTCAACTCAATATGTATTAGACAAAGTCACCAGCACTTGGACTGAAAAGACTTGGAATGGTTTAACAAATTTTAGAGGTTCAGAAATTTGGACGGACGGCGAAAATACTTATTGCTCATCTAGTTCAACTCAATATGTATTAGACAAAGCCACCAGTACCTGGAGTGAAAAGACTTGGAATGGTTTAACAAATTTTAGTGGTTCAGAAATTTGGACGGACGGTGAAGATATTTATCTCTCAGATTATTGGTCAAGCGTTTTAGGACAATGCGTTTTGGATAAAAGCACGGGCACTTGGAAAGAAATGTTGTGGCGTGGACCATTTAATCCTTATCCTGAATCAGGAAAGAGTTTTTGGACGGACGGCGAAAACACTTATTATGAAGGTTTTTACGTATTAGACAAAGCCACCAATACCTGGACCGAAAAGACTTGGAATGGTTTAACAAATTTTAGAGGTTCAGAAATTTGGACGGACGGTAAAAATGTTTTTTGCCGTGCACAATATGTTTTGAATAAAAATACGAGTACTTGGGAAACAATTGACTGTGAAAATGGTTTTGGTGCTTTTGGTTCTGATAGTCGCTGTTTATGGACTGACGGTAATGACGTCTATTATTCTGATGGTAACATACAATATGTATACAACGCAGAAACAAAATCGTGGGAAAACATGATTTGGAGTGGTGTAACGGATTACAATGGCTATTGTATTTTAACGGTTGGTGAAAATGTTTATTTAAGTGATGGTTATGGCGATGACATAACTTATTATGTATTAAATAAAGAATTAAAAACTTGGGATTCGGTAAGTTTTATTGGCGAACCTAATGGCAATATTATTGTTGTTGGTTCTACTTGTTTTAGTAGGGGTTATGATTACAGATTATACGTTTTGGACATTGAAACGCAAACTTGGTATGAAACTAATGGTTTGAATGAAGTAATTGGAAATCAGTTTGGTAATTTCAATGGTGAATGTATTTGGACAGATGGTGAAAATATTTATTATTCTGATTCTTTGTCAAATTCGGATAAATTTCCAAAAAGGCAGTATCAATATAACAAAGAAACAAGAACTTGGACTGTAAAGAATTGGACGGGGTGTTCTGATTTTAAAGGTAATTTGGTATGGTCGGATGCGGAGGGTAATGTATACTGTAAGGATTATGAGTCTGGGTTATTTTATACATTAACCCATCGTTGAAAAAAAGTGTTAATTCAAAAGCACGGCACATAATTAATTAACTTTGAAACTAATTCTCATTGATTTGAGAGCCTGGCGTGCGTTTGTCTTGATACGAGTTGCGTCGCTTCGCTGCGCCAGGACAAGCACAGAAATTAGCACATTGCGTGGAAATGGAAAATTTTGATAAAACCAAAAAAACACTTGATTTTTTTCTGTAATATAAACGTATTATGAACAAATTTAAATCAATTTTTTGTGCCGTAATGTTATTTATGGTTTGCGCAATTATGTGCGTGGGATGTAGTTTTGGTGAGGATAATCTGCCGTCAGGTTCAGATTCAGATTCAAAACAAATAACTATTTCTTTAACTGAAGCAGAAAGTGTTATTTATGATGCTTTACAAATTCAAGCAGGGCAAATCAATCGTGACGCTTTCAAAAAATGGGGTGAGTTTGAAGGTACATCAACAGTTCGAGTTGTTAATTCAGAAACAAATGAACTTGTAGCTGGTCAAAATAACTCTGTGTATGCCACCATTGAAAATGGTAATTATAACTATGTTTTTAGTGCATCAGAAATGCATGATTACGTATATAATAAACGTTCTATGAGTGAGGATTATACCGTTAATAATATTCAAGATACTTATGTAGATTCAATTGCGTCTAAAGACAATATAATAAAGTTGAACTTTCTTCCGAATATGATGTAGTTAAAGAATTTTTTACTGAAGATTTTTTAAATCTTGTTTATGGAAATAAAGTGACAAAAGAAATAACAGTTGATGGATATACTTTATCATTTTGAAATGGTATTCAAGGAATAGTTAATTTTTTATGTATCATGAGAAACCAAGATATTGATGAATATGCAGAAACTTATCTTGCACAATTAAAAGCAATGTATTCGAATGATAAATTGTCGGAAGTTTATATTAAACTGTCAGTTAAGTTTGACAAACAAAATAATTTAACGGAAATTAAGTTTAATTATGTAACATACGATCCTTCTCAGGATTTGAAAAATGAAGGTGCAATTGTTGCTAAAAAATCAACTGAAAATCACCAAGCTCCACAATGGTATCTATATCATTTTGTTGATGCTAAATAATTATGACAAACATAAGACACGGTTTAAATCGTGTCTTTTTTTATGAATCAATCTATCTTAAAATAAATTTTGACGTGATAACACGTTGGTTAATGTTGAATATGTTGAGTCAATTGATAAGTTTTGTTTTACGGAGATGTACTTTTGTAATAAAATTGATATATATGTGGAAAGTGTTCAGCCGAGATTTTTTAAAGTTTATTGCAGTTTTTACGATGTTGGTTGACCATATTGGAAAAATATTTTTTCCAGACATTATAATTTTGCAAATTGTGGGGAGGTTGGCTTTTCCAATTTTTGCTTTTTTTATCGCTGAAGGGTTTTATTTTACTAGAAATAAATTAAAATATTTTTTAACAATTTTGTTATTTGCTGTGATTGCGCAGATTCCGTACAATTTCTTATGGCATAGTTTAAATATTCTTTTTACTTTTTTATTTTCCTTTTTGATATTATTTCTTTGGGAATGTTCTAAAAAATTAGAAAAGATTGAAAAAATTATTTTGCGTGGCATCACTTTAATTGTGTTTTTTCTCTTAATCGGTATTGCTTTACTTGTAAGGGCTGATTATGGGTGGTATGGTATTTTGTTACCTTTTGTTTTTTATGTATTACGAAATCATTTGTTCTGGAAATTTTTATTTTTTGTTATTTTAACAATTTTAATTGTTGTTGAATCGATTTGCGTTAATTTTCCTGCAATTAGTTTTGTTTCATTTATTCAACTCTTTGCTTTATTTAGTATTTTACCATTATCATTTTATAATGATAGTTTAAAATCTAATAAAAAATTTAAGTACTTATTTTATCTATTTTATCCGTTACATTTAGTTTTGTTGCTTGTTTTAAAAATTGTTATTTTTTGATGTAATGCTCGGTCGCAATTTTGTCGCCACTGAAAAGAATGCGAGTAACTTTGTTGCCGTGGGTTGCTACAATTTCGTCGGACATTATATCAATTTGGTCGACTGTTAGATATGTTTTTTCGGCTTGGTTAATAATTATATTACCTGCAATAATGTAGGGTGGACGCTCAAATTGGACAGGAATGTCGTTAATATTACTGGTATTGAGAATTTGTATCAAATATGTGTTTGGTGCAATCTGGGTCGTATTCTTGACGTTAAAATGCATATTATGGTTGTTTGTTGTGATAATTATATCGTTATCAGCAAACCAATCAATTTGTAAAGCTTGTCCGGGTTGAATGTCGACAGTGTACTCGTGATTGATGGTAACTGTGCCAATATGCTGTAAAATAAATTGTACATATTCCATGTTTAATGATATTCTTATATATATGAATTTAATCTCAGAAAAAGACGCTAGTCGATTAAATCCTTTATATTTAGCCTTTGTGGGTGATGCTGTTTGGTCTTATAACATTCGGGCTGTTTTGTTGATTGAAAATGTTGCGAATTACAGTAAGGCTGGGGAAATGCATACGATTGCAACTTCTTATGAATGTGCTTCATTTCAAAATGAAATTTATCGTGAATTAGAACCAACTTTTACGTCGATTGAAAAAGATATTGTTAAGCATGCAAGAAATGCTCACAACAATAATGTGCCAAAATCTACAACGTTAGCAAATTATAAACGTGCAACTGCGATTGAAGCTTTAATTGGCTTTTGGCATTTGACGGGTAATTTGGGTCGTATAAATGCTGCATTGAATGTGGCTCGAATGAAGGAGATACAGTACTAATGTTAATTGAAGGAAGAAACAGTGTTAGTCAAGCCTTAGAAGGTAATGGAACGATTGATAAAATTTTGGTATCACCAAATTTGCGTGACCAAAGTTTGATTGAAAAAATTAAGGCTTCTGGTGTAACGTATCAATTTGTGGACAAGGCGGCTTTGGATAAGGTGAGCAAATCAAAAAACCATCAGGGAATTGTGGCGTATGTGACAAATTACCAATATTTTGATTTGAAAGAAGTAATTGAGAGTGCTTATGCGCAAGGGAAGCAACCACTATTTTTAATTTTAGATGGTATTGAAGATCCACATAATTTAGGAAACATTATACGTACGGCAGAGTGTATGGGTGTTGATGGAATTATTTTACCAAAAAATCGAAGTGTTACGGTAAATGATACTGCGATGCGTGTAAGTCAAGGGGCAGCATCAAATGTTCAAATTTGCAAAGTGGTTAATATCAATCAAGAAATTCAACGTTTAAAAGACAAAGGTTTTTGGGTATATGGTGTTGAGTTAGGTGGCGTCGAAATTTCTAAAGTTAATTTGAAAGGACCAACTGCCTTAGTAATGGGAAGTGAAGGAAAAGGTATTCATCAGTTAACTCGAAAATTAGTTGATGGTATTTTAACAATTCGTATGCATGGAAAGATAAATAGTTTGAACGTTGGTAGCGCAACTGCGATTGCCTTGTATGAAGTTAATAGACAAAGGAGTTTATAGTGACTGTTAAGTTCGCAAATGAAAACTTCACAATCGATGAAAAAGATGAACGATTGATTCGTTCCATTGTACGTAAAGTAATGCGCAAGTTTGATTCAATTGGATTGGATGAAAATGATTTATTTCAAGAAGGTCGAATTGCTTTATGGAAGGCTGTAACTCATTACGAAGGAAATAAAGGTGCAAAGTTTGAAACTTTTGCAAGTACTGTTATTTACAATCGTATTGTTGATGTTATTCGTACACACAAGGAAATATTAACGGTTAATACAGAACCGATGCCTGTGTTAAAAAATGGTGAAGATGGTACTACTTCGGAGTTATTTAAAATTTTAGATGAAGTTTTAGAAGTTTGTAGTGAATTTGAGAAGGCAATTTTTAATGCTTATTTTCAAGGATATTCTTATCAGGAAATTTGCAAAATTTTTAGTGTAAACAAAAAGAAGGTTGATAATACTATCCAAAAAATTCATCGTTTAGCACGCTCTATTTACAAAGATTGAAATCAACTTCAAAATAGGGTATAATATGTATTATGTTAGATGAAATTGTTATTACTGGTGCAAGGGAACATAACTTAAAAAATGTCGATGTTACAATTCCACGTAATAAGTTAGTTGTCTTTACTGGTGTATCGGGTAGTGGTAAAAGTAGTTTGGCTTTTGGTACTTTATATGCTGAAGGCCAACGTCGTTTTATGGAAAGTTTGAGTTCGTATGCTCGTATGTTTTTGGGACAGATGCAAAAGCCTGATGTGGATAAGATTGTAGGCTTGTCACCTTCAATTGCAATTGACCAAAAAACAACTAACAATAATCCACGTTCAACGGTTGGTACGGTTACCGAAATTTATGATTATTTACGTTTGCTTTATGCTCGTGTTGGAATTCCACATTGTCCACATTGTGGTAAGGTTGTTGAGCGTCAAACAGTCGACCAAATCATTGATCAGATTTACCAGCATTTTAATGGGCAACAAATTTACTTGGAAGCGCCAATTGTTCGTGGTGCTAAAGGTAGTTTTGAAAAACGTTTTGAAGAACTACGCAAGAGTGGTTTTGTGCGTATTAAAATCGACGGAAACCTGTGGACATTAGATGAAGAAATTAAACTTGATAAAAACCTAAAACACAATATTAACGTCGTTGTGGACCGTTTAAAAGCCTTAGAAGACGAACGTACACGTTTGGTTGACGGAATTGAGATTGCTTTACGTTTAACAAATGGCTTAGTTACGATTGTTTGTGGCGACGAAGTTCGGACTTTTTCGGACAAGTTGGCTTGTGTGGATTGTGGTATCTCAATTCCTGAATTAGAACCACGTAGCTTTTCTTTTAACAGTCCATTTGGTGCGTGTGAACAGTGTAATGGGTTGGGCTTTGTAGCACGGATGGATCCAGAAAAAATTAAACATTGTGCATTTGAATCTATTCGTTATTTAAGTCCCGAAGAGGCGATGGCACGCTATCGCGAAACAAGTAGTGAATATATGCGTAATGCTTTGGGTAAAATGATTATTCAAGATGAATGTCAAATGTGCCATGGCCAAAAATTAAAACCCGAAGTTTTGGCAGTAACTGTTGGTAATTATAATATTTCTGAATTGACAGCTTTGCCAATTACACAAATGATACAAGTAGTACGTGATTTAAAATTAGCGGGTGCTGCTGAAGTTACAGCTCAACCTATCATTAAAGAAATCTTACTACGTTCACAATTTTTGGTCGATGTTGGGTTACATTATTTAACGCTGGCACGCAGTGCTGGGTCTTTGTCTGGTGGTGAAAGCCAACGTATTCGTCTGGCCACGCAGATTGGTGCAGGTTTGGTTGGTGTCTTGTATATTTTAGATGAGCCAAGTATTGGTTTGCATCAACGTGATAATCAGCGCTTATTAAATGCACTAATGCACTTACGTGATCAAGGTAATACTTTGGTAATTGTCGAGCATGATGAAGAAACAATTTTAAGTGCAGACTATATTGTTGATGTTGGGCCTTATGCAGGTGTGAATGGTGGTGAAATTGTTGTCGCTGGAACTGTGCAAGATGTAATGAATTGTTCGCGTTCAATTACAGGTAGTTTTTTGGCTGGTCGTGAAAAGATTTTTGTACCGACAAAACGTCGTACAATTGGTCAAGAAATGATTTGGGTACGTGATGCAAAAACTAATAATTTAAAGCATATTGACGTTGGTTTCCCTGTCGGTGTGATGACAGTTGTAACGGGTGTATCTGGTAGTGGAAAAAGTAGTTTAGTGAATTATGAGCTATTTCAGGGCTTGCAGAATGGTATTGGTAAGCCATACGTTGATAAAATTATTCGTATTGACCAAAGTCCAATTGGTCGTACACCACGTTCAAATCCTGCGACATATACTGGACTCTGGACTTTGGTACGTGAATTGTTTGCGTCAACCAAAGAAGCAAAAGAACGTGGTTTTGAGCCTGGACGTTTTTCATTTAATGTTGCTGGTGGTCGTTGTGAAAATTGCGAGGGGGATGGCACGCAAAAAATTGAGATGCATTTTCTCCCTGATATTTATGTAAAGTGTGATGTTTGTGGTGGTAAACGTTTTAATCGTGAAACATTGTCTGTGCTTTACAAAGATAAGAATATCTATGACATTTTAGAAATGACAGTTGATGAAGCTTGTGAATTTTTTGCAAACCATCTTAAGATTGCAAAAAAATTGCAAACATTAAAAGATGTTGGTTTAGGTTACATTAAATTAGGGCAATCGGCGACAGAATTATCCGGTGGTGAAGCACAACGTGTTAAATTAGCGACTGAATTGGCTCGTCCGATGACAGGTCAAACTATTTATATTTTAGATGAACCTACGACAGGTTTATCGACTTATGATGTTAAAAACTTAATCGAGGTATTAAATCGTTTAGTTGATGCAGGAAACACAATGGTGGTAATCGAACACAATTTAGATGTAATTAAAGTTGCTGATTATATTATAGATATGGGGCCTGAAGGTGGTAATGATGGTGGTCAAGTAATTGCACAAGGTACACCCGAGCAAGTAAGCCAAGTGGCTGGTAGTTATACTGGTCAGTTTTTAAAAACCATTTTAAACCATACTAAATAATGTTTTCTAAACTTGTTCCCATATTATAGTTATGTACTTTGACTAGATAAGAAAGTTTACGTAGAGCAGACATTACTTCTTCTTTGTTGCCAAAATCAATAAAGTTTTTTGCATAAATTATAGCATCGCTAATTTGAAAAGTTTCAGTATGTTTGACAAGATAACATAATGCTTTCTCTCGTTTTAGCCAGTATTTTTCAATCTCAGCGATTTTTTGTTTATTTTCATCTGTATCAGCATCTTCATCACCACATGCTTCTACGGACGTGATTAAGGCGTTAATTTGTGTCTCTAGGTGTTGGAATGTTTGATTTACATAGACTTGTTCCCAAATAACTGCACCAATGATTATAAGTAAGATGCAGATTGTTGCTATCCAACGACTCATAGTGACACCTTGTTGCCGTCGCCTTTAGGCACAACTGAAATTTTACCACTACTTTCTAAAATTGCGTAATCAATGTCTTTAATATCGAAGACATCTTTACCGTGCAAAAGTTCCATAAGTTCTTCTTCACAAATATCAAGTTCTTTAAGCTTTTTATAATCGATGCCCGTAGGTGAAACGACGATGACAGGCGAGCCTGATAAAATGTTACGAAAAGTCTTACTTTTTACTTGCAGTTTAACAACAAAGAAGTGAATGACTTGAATTACCAGTAATGGTAAAATTCCGTACCAGATTGGAATTGTTGGGTCTGCCATTGGAATTGTGGCGAGGTCGGCAATGATTAAGGTTATGACTAATTCAAAGGGTTCCATTTCGCCAATTTGTCGTTTACCCATTAAACGCATAATAACGATAGCAATGATATAGATAATTACAACACGAATTACGATAGTGAGCATTGTTTGTATTATTAACGTTTCTTAGGAATTGTAAACAAGTTTGTTGCGTAGCATAATCCAATAAAAGCTAACTCGGCAACACTGGTTGCAATGATAAGGTTTATAAAGTTTGGTAAATTTGAACCAAGTATAAAACTAAAATAACCAAGTGCAAAGACAGGTAGTCCAATGATAAAGTAATTGAAGATCGTTGGTAAGGTAATGTCTTTAGTTTTCCAATTCGTAACTTTGCGTATGGCAAACAAGTTAAGAATAGTGGATACAGTCATTGATAAACCTATACCAAGTAAGACAGCATCAGCACCTATTACACATGGCATAAACCAGATGATTATCAATAAAATTACTGTGCCAATTGCGTAGTTGCGAATCGTTAAATTTTCTTTATTCATTGAGTTGAGCATCGTGTTTGTAATTTGTGATAATGACATTGGCAGCATTACCCAAGCCGACCGTGCTAAGTAAATTCCACTGCTTGTATCGTTATAAAGAAACGTTCCAATCGGGACGCCAAGCGCTATGTAGATGGGGATAAAACAGAAACTGATAAAGATAGTAAAACTTAATACAGTGCGAATTTGACGCCGTACAGCGTTCCATTGCTGTGCGTTTATCATATTTGAGAGTTCGGGAACAAGGGCAGTCGCTAGTGATGAAATCACTGTGGAAGGCACAGTGAGCAATGGTAAAGTCATTCCACTAATGATGCCGAGGTGAGCAATTGCTGTGGCGTTTTCCCATCCTGCAGCAACCAGACGCAATGGTAGTAAAATTGTTATGACAGGAATGGTAAGACTAGAAAAAAGACGAACTCCTGTGATTGGTGTGGAGGCTTTTATTAAGGGTTTGATAAAATTTTGTGGCTGTTTTGAATGTCTTTCCCAATGGTTGCAACGCAAAAAAATTATAATTACAACTAAGGCAGAAATAATGCAAGCTCCAGTAAATGACCATGCTGCAAGATGTGCCATATCGGCGAAATAAAAAGCAACACCAAGCAATGGAACAAAAATGGCAATGCGTGCGATTTGTTCAATGAGTTCAGTTATGCCTAATAAAAAGAATTTTTTTTCGCCCCACCAAATAGCGCGGAGAACACTGTATATACTACTGGCGACCAAAGCTGGAAGCAGTGCAAATAAAATACCAAGGCAGCGTTGGTCAGTAAAAATTAAGCCAAATAATTTTTGACAGATTAGAACAGTACTACAAAGTAAAAGTGATGTTGTAATTCCAATAAATAAGCCAGCCATTGTTAATGAACGAAGTTGGGGACTGTGTGGCTTGTGTTTGGCAGCTTCACGTGAAATGACTAAAGGAAGCCCACTGCTGATGATTGTGAGTAATATCATAAAAATACTCATAGCCATTTGGTAAACCCCAAGCATTTCTGCTCCAAGTAGTCGTGATAAAAAAATACGGAACACAAAACCAATTAAGCGTGTCAATACGGCAAATGCTGTAATGACAAGCACAGATTTTGTGAAGGTACGCATACACATAGATATGTTTGTAAAAATTAAATATGTAAAAGGAAAACTTTTTGAAATTGCACGAGAATGTGGTGTTGCTCCGTGCACAATTATCTTGGCTAATCATTGTCGTAACGAAAGTGAATTGCCACCAGAAATTGTTGTGCCTGTGTCAACACCTACTCGCTGTAAGATAATAGTTTATCCAAAATAAAAGATTTGTGATTTATGGTCGATAAATTTAATACGGTTACCTGAACGTGTACAAGTGATTTTATCAATTATGTAGTTATCATCGTCATCCATCATTGGCATAATGTCGACTATTTGGTTTTCGGTATCTCTGCCGAAAGCTTGAACGAATTCCAGGTTGTAAGTTTTACCTTCCAAAGTATATGTACCAATACCAGTAAAACAAAGACCAACATCTTTGTGTTCAATGCGAATGTGAAATGTATGATTGTCGTAAAATTTTAATTCTGAATTTTTGGTAAAGTCAGCAACTTTGTATGTTGTTTTTTCAACACCAACAATTTCATAAGTTTCTTTTTGAAAGAAATTAAAGTAAACATATATACCAATGCAGAGTAGGATGATTCCAATGGTTCCACAAATTATGCCAATTTTAACACCACGTTTCATTTTGTAACCTCCTTATTGAAAATTAGAATAATGACTTCGTAGGTTAATTCTTTGATGTCGCTTGGATTTTGTGTGATGACATCTTGTATGCCGTGTCTTTCTTTGCTTTTAATATAAATACAATCTTTTGTGCTGACTGCTGTTAAGCGTTCAATGATTGTATCATCACCTTGATTAAGAATGTATTCAAATTGAATTGTTGTTTCTTTTGTTCCTTCTTTGTAACTGGTAACGATGAATGGAATAGCTTTGTTTGTAGCTGTTAAACCTGCTAAATAAAGGTTGCCAGTTTTTTGGTCGTGCTTAATTTCAAAGTAACTGGTTGGATTAGCCGTTGCTCCAGCAAAACGTTCTGTTTCACGAATTTCACTTAAATAGTATTTTGTGCCGAAATCAATTCTGCCGACAATATCACCTTTGTTAGCAAAAAAGTACACAAGAAAGCCACCAACAATTATGGTGGCTATAATTGTACAAATGAGAATAATTCTAATTACTTTGCGATTCATCTGGTATATTATCTACTTTTGTTGCTTTTTGGGCAACAAGTTTATTGCGTTGATTTTTTAAACGCATATCACGTGCATAAGAAGTATTCTTTTTGGTGATGTGTTTATCAAATTTGATTTTACGTAATAAGAATGCAATAACACCTAAGAAGAGTGCAATTGCTGTAATTAACGATGGAAGTAAGAACCACCAATTTTCGCCGAAGAAGTTGCTATCATTGCTGTTATCTTCAGTGGTAACTTCTTCATTAGTTTCTTCTTCATTATGAAGAGATAGAACTTTCATACGTGAATCTTGTGTAGCATTTTCTTTTGCAAAATTATATTCATCTTCGGTTAATTCTTTAATTTGAATATTTTTAATGAAAATTTTGCCGTTGAGTTGTGCATTGTCATCCTCATTGGTATTGCCAAGTGTAACTTGGAAATTAACTGAAGTTCCACCATCTTTTGCTTGTAAATATAATTTGTAAGTGTAGGTGAGTTCAGGGTCAATTTCATCAGTTGTTACTTCAAGTAAGCCGTCGTAGGACGTTAAGCCTAAATGAGCATTGTTACCGTATGCGTCAATTGATAATTCATAATAATTATCTAAAGTTAAATTATATCCAAAAGCATTTTTAATTGTTGTTTTTTTGCTGTCGATATTTTCTAAAGTTAAGCCAGTTGATGTAGCATTGCTTTCAAATTCATTGTCGCTTTGCCAAGCTTTATTTATACTTAAAGTATTTGCAACATCAATTGTTGTTGAGATTGAAGATTGTGAAGCTTCTTGGCTGGTACGTACGTTATCAATATAGGTATATCCTGTGCCGGTCATAAAGAAACGTAAATAATAATTACGTGAACTTGTGAATTCTCCTTCAGTTATGGCGAATTCATAATGTTGCCAAACGCCATCGTTAATTGCTATAGTTTCGTTAAAAATAATTTCATTAGTTGTTGTGTCGTTTTCTTCTTCTGCTGTTAAAATATAAGCTTTAGTAATTGTTTCGTTTGTGCTATAAGCATCGAATGAAATATAAGTAGTACCACCGACTGTTGTGGTTAAGACTGGGCTGGTTAACATATTGTTGGTTGGGGTAGTGCTGTGCATCATATAAACATTGTTATTTTCGTTGCTGTTCTTTGGTAAGCCTGGATGATTTGCACCGAAACGTTCATTCCATAATGTTGGATGTAAATTAACGATACCATTGTTTGTATTGTTAGTTTTCCAACTATCAGCAACTAATGGATATGGATAACTGCTGTTCGCAGCGTTTACAGTATTTGCTGCACTGCCTAAGTCAAAGTTACTGTTAGCAATATCTAAGGTTGGTGCTTCAGTATTTTGGTCGTAAGTACCGTGTACGCCAAGCGCACTAGCATTTTCGGTTGCATAAGTGCTGTTAACTTTATAGATCTTAAAATCATCAATACAAGCCCAACCGGTAACTTGAGTTGAATTATTGTTGCTGAGTGTGAATTCTAATTCATATTTGGCATTTAATTCATTTCCTGCGATAAAGAAGACTGTATTTAATTGCCAACCATTATAATGAGGATAATCAGTTAAGTTTGAAATTTGTTGTGCAGTTTCACCAATATTCAAATAAAAGCCGGTGAAGTCCGTTGCTGATGTAGCAATTGAATAAAATTGGAACATATAAACTTCGTGTGGCATTGGTTGGAAGTCATAATCGTCTAATGTAAGAGTTGCATTTGAATTAACTGCTTTTATCATCATAAAACTATTGCTGTTGCCATCTTTGTTATGGAAGTAGTTATGTGAACTTTCAAAATTTAAATTTGTTGGAATATCGGTAGCATAGATTTCATTGTAACTGTTAGCGCTGGTTGTTGGGTCTGATGGAGTAAATTCACTATTTGCAAATTCATCAACAATTACATAATCGTTAGTTTTACTAAAATCATAAACAGCACTGGAGCTATAATCTCTTGCATTTTTTAGTTTATTAAATTCTTTTTGGTTAACTGCTGAGACAGTGAATTTATCAAAATAGATACCACCTAAAGCATTTCCGTTACGGTTACGTGAACCAAAATATAATTCCGGAGTAACGCTAGCTTCTTCTAATTTATCAGTTGTTACATAAAAAGTTGCTGTAGCCCATTTGTTTTGTTCAAGTAAATCAATTTTTATATCATTTAGATAGAAAGTACCAAATGCATAACTTTTGCTGTTGGTATCTTTATTTTTTTGTTCAATTAGGTAATATTTAACAGAAATGATATAGTAAGCATTTTGTGATAATGAAATTGCACTGGTGGTGTAGCAACCTTTGGTAGACACGTTAGGTGTTTCGTTAATAATAACAAAAGGTGCGTAACCCTCAGAAATTTGTGCATCTGATATTGTATTATCTTTATAAGTATCGTGGAACTTGTTGTTCGTTCCGTTTGTACCAGTAGTAACTTGTTGAGCAACTAGACCGTTATTGTTTGGTTTGGTCCAGTTTGACAAGTCATACGTTTCTGAATCAAATTCAAAAATCGCCTTTTTTTGACTAGGTGCATCGTGTTGGAACGAAGAAGTACTCGTTGGCACTAATTTTAAAAAGCTGTTGCCAACCATTGACATCCCAGGTGTTAAGGCAAGAAATGCCAAAATTAAAACGACTGTTAAAACTTTACAAATTTTTTTCATGTTGATTTTCTCCATATACAATATATGGGGTTAGTTTACACTAAAAACCCCCTTTTTAGCAAGAAAAAAACTTTTGCGTAAGCCCTATACAAAAATAAAATTTTATGTTAATATCGCATTATGTTGAAAGTTGCAATTATGGAACTGGGCACAAATCAAATCAAATTATCGATTGTGCGCATTGAAGAAAGTAAGTATTTTGAAGTGGAAAAAGAGTACGCTGAGAGCGTACGCATTGAACAACACTTACAAGAAAACAGCGAGTTAGTTAAAACTGTTAAAATTAAAGAATGTATTAACATCTTGCAAATGTATAAACAAATTGCAATTGCAAATGGTGTTAGCAAATATCACTGTGTGGCGTCTGCTAATATTACAAAAGCAAAAAACTATGTTTCGTTCTTGGAAGAAATTAACGCAGATTTAGATTTAGAATTTAAGTTATTAACTGAAGAAGAAGAAATTAACACACTATATACAGCTGTAGTTAATACAATCGATATTGCTAAAGGTTTAATTGTATCAGTTGGTTCATCAAGTACTCGTTTAGTTTACTATTGTCGTCGTGTTGTATTAAATAGTGCGACCATTCCAATGGGTGCTGCAAACTTTACTTCATTAGAAGAGTTTAATCAACTTTTAAAAAGTGCAGGTGAGTCTTTCGATCAAATTGATTCAGAAATTCCTGTAATTGGTTCAAGCGAAATCTTTACAGGATTTGCTCGTTTGTCTCGTAAGAAAACAAAATATCCATTTGATTTTGACCACAATTATAACAGTGATAAAAATCATTTTAATGAAATTTTAACCTTCTTAAAAGGTTTAGATGTGGAACGTGGTGCAAAATTGAAAGGCATTACGGCAAATGGAATAGGTTACTTGATGAATGGTATGTCAATTGCATTGGCTGTAATGGATTATGTGAATTTAAGTAAAATTGTCATTAACAGTTATGGACGTAATGTTGGAATTGCTCATCGATTAACAATGCAAGAAGACGAACGTCCGGTAAATGACGTTTGTATGAGTAGTATTGAAAACTTAATTTGGGCAAATAATTTGGATCTAGAAAGTGCTAAGTATCAATATCTTTTAGCAAGTACTTTATATATGCAATTAAAAGTCTTACATAAGTTGCCACGTGTTTATACTCGTGTTTTGAAAGCGGCGACTTTATTGTTTAATTTAGGTGCAAATATCAATAAACAAAATTTTGGTAAAATTACTTACTATGCGATTTTGAATTCAAATCTTTATGGTTTAAGTCATAAAGAAATTGTAATGGCAGCTTTTGTTGCTAGTTGTCGTAATTGGGATGACTTTATGTTATCAGAATGGGTTAAATATAAAGATTTAATGAATGAAGAAGATTTAATGATTGTACGTAAATTGGCTGTAATTGAATCAATGGCTTATACCATCAATTTACGTAATCAAAAAGTAGTGAAAGATATTTCGTGTGATGTATTAGGTGATAGTGTTATTATTAAGTTAATTACCGATACGGATATGAAAAATTTAAAAGTGGATGTTGATGCCGCAAAGACTGAAATTTTCCAATTACAAAAAATCAGTAAGGAATTTACTCGTATTTACCAAAAAAACGTGGAAATTTTATAATGGAACAAACACCACCAATTTTAGAGTTTTTTGACGATGAGCCGATTATTACACCGACAGCTTTACAGGGATTAAATAGTATTGTTTTGCCTGCTCAAATTAAAACAGCAGTTTGTACATTTCTTTGTGATAATATTGATCGTGTAAATTTAGAAACAATTTTAAAAGATTGTTGTTTGTTGTTTTATGTTTATGGTCGTACTGGTAAAATCCCGATTTATCAATATAAAGATGATTGTTTAATTGTTTTAATGACAGTGGGAAGTCCAGTTGCTGTGGCTGTGGTTGAATATTTAAAATGTATTGGTATTAAAAATGTTATTGCTTATGGAACAGCAGGACTTTTAGATGAGAGTGTGTCGAATACGTCGTGTGTTTTAATTGAGAAAGCGATTCGTGATGAAGGAGCAAGTTATCATTATTTACCGGCATCAGTCTATGTGAAAACTGACAAAGAGTTAACAAATTGGTTAGAGCAGTTTTTGCAAAGTGGTGGAATGTCGGTTGTACGTGGTACTACTTGGTCAACTGATGCGATGTTCCGTGAGACTGGTGCACGTGTGGCAAGACGACGTGCGCAAGGTGCAATTACGGTAGAAATGGAATGTGCAGGTTTTGCGGCGGCGTGTCAGCGCTTGGGAATGCGTTTTGCTGAGTTTGTATTTTTTAGCGATACATTAGTTGATACTAAAAATTGGCATATGTTAGGTGAACAAAAACAAAATGATGAACGTCGTTCATTAAAGGTATTTTTTTTACGATCTTTAATTGACATAGTACAAAAAATAGACTTGCCTAATTGAGTTAATTGCAATTATTATATTGTATATGCAAAAATTGGGGAAATGGTTGTTTATTATCTTCGGTGGTTTGATTGCAACTGCTGTTGTAATGTTAGCACTTGCTAATATTTTAGCAGGGCGTGATGCGTTTAATATGTTAGGGTTTAGTGACAGTATTTTTAAAACTGGAATGTTGTTAGGGCCTTTAGCAATGTTAGCCTTCATTTTGTTTAAATATATGGATGCTGATGGTAAGAAAAAAAAGAAAGGTGTTTCTCAGTACTATTCAAACCGTTGGATGACAAATGAAGAACGTGATAAGATTTATATCTATACAAAATCTTCGCAGTTGGCAACTCTAAAGAAGACTGGTCCTTTGGCTCGTTTTGAGTTGATTGGTAACGATATTCATATCAATATGGTTTCTAAAGATTTTCACTCAATTATCTTGGGTACGACTGGTGCTGCTAAAACACAAGGTTATGTTTTTCCGTTTTTATATACTTTAGGTTTTTCTAACCAAAAACCTAATTTGGTGATCACCGACCCTAAGGGGGAAATTTATCAAACATTAGCAGAAAGTTTGCGTCATCAAGGTTATGATGTACAAGTCTTCAATTTGAATGATCCAATTCGTAGTTCTCGTTGGAATCCATTTGAAAAGCCGTGGGATATGTTCCAACGTGCACAACGTTTGGATCAAGAAATTCAACGTTATGAAAGTGCTGATCCTGTTAAGATGGGATTACGTGTGATTGCAAGTTCTTATCCACCAGTTTGGTATGCTTTTAATGGTATTGCTTTCCCAACTAAAGAAATGGCTGAAAATGAAATGCGTACTTTGCGTCAACAGTTGATTTCGGATTCAGAAGCTGATATTAAAGATATTTGTTCGGCAATTTGTCCAATTGAAAATGAGAAGGATCCAAGTTGGGAGCAGGGTGCACGTGATTTAATTCAAGGTACGGCAATGGCTATGCTTGAAGATAGTTTGAATCCTAATTTAGGTATGACACGTGATAAATTTAATTTCTATAATATTTTTAAGATTTTATCGATTCGTGATAACGACCCACAAGCTGTATTTAAGACAATTAAAAATTATTTTGAAGGTCGTGATAAGTTGTCAGTTGCTGCTGCTTTGGCACAAACTGTTACTTCAAATGCTGAAAATACTATGCGTAACTTCTTTGGTGTTGTAACGCAAAAATTATCAATGTTTAATGATAAAGGTATTTGTTATATTACTAGTGGTACCGATATTAAGTTTAAAGACTTTGCAAAAAAACCAACTGCGTTCTTTTTAATTATTCCAGATCAAATTAAGGTTCGTCATCCATTGGCTACCTTGTGTATTTCTCAATTATATAAATCGTTGGTCGCTAGCGCAAACGAACGTGGTGGTAAATTACCGTGGCCAACCTACTTCGTACTTGATGAGTTTGGTAATATGCCAAAGATTAATGATTTTGCTACTGTGATTACGGTTTCACGTTCACGTGGTATTTTCTTCACTTTGGTCTTGCAAGATTACAAGCAGTTGGAAACTACGTATGGTCAGGAAACGGCAGTAACGGTTCGTAATAACTGTAACCATCAGGTCTTCGTTGGTGTTAATGATACTGACACACGCAAGATGTTCTCTGATTTGATGGGGGATATGGAAATTACGACAGAAAGCACAACAGTTAGTTTGAATACTGGTAAGGCTGCAAAAGAAGATCCGAAAGGTGGAAGTAAATCAACTGCAACTAATACAGCTAGTCGTCCGTTGTTACCTCCAAATGAATTGTTGGATATTGTTCCGGGTAATATCTTTGTTTATTGTTTTACTTTCCATCCGTTACGCAGTAAAGTTACTTTGTTCTATGAATGTTTAAATAAGGGTGTGATTCGTTTAATTCCAACTCCTGATGCTTATGTGCCTGGTAGGTATTTTGATGAAGCGGCTATTTATTATGATATTCGTCGTCGTAATGATATTGTGATACGTCGTGTAAACAATGCAGAACATAAAGATTTATTTGAATGGTAAGCAAGCATTGTGATTTGATTGACGATATCAAATATTAAAATTATAATTTAACCATACTATGTTGGGGGAATGCAAATGAAGTATAGCCGTGGTAGGATTATTGCGCTAACTGTGTTAAGCATAGCAATGGCTTTGGCTTTGTTTTGTACTGGCTATATTGTCGATTTACGCAGTTTTACTTCCCGAGCTGTGAATAATGAGTTATTCATTGAAGATCCAAATTATATTCCGACTTTTGATGATTTATACAGTCGTGTCCCTTTTTCTGCTGTGGATACAGGGGCAGTTATTTTGGGACAAAGTACAAATTTAACTTTAATTGAAGAACGTTATTCACGTGGTGTTTTAACAGAGTTTTTAAATGCAAGTGCTAATCCTTCATATAAAGAATTGCAACAAAAACGCAATGAGGGGTATCCACGTCCTATTTTTGATGCAAGTGAGATGCGTGCGATTGCAAATGGTAGAGGAAATACAAATGATATACCAGTTGTGATGCTTGATCCATATAATTACGATGATATTGTTTTGTTTGAGTTAACTAATATTGTTGATGTACCGACATATTTGACTATTACACGTGATGGAATTTCGTTAGACAATTTAATTCAAACTGTTGATGCAACTTTGCCAGCTGAACAAGTTTATGCTGGAATTCCTGACCGATTATTAACTGGTATGAGTTCAGTTATTTCAGATGCTGACGGAAATGATGTGTTAAGTGTGGTTTTTAAGCCAAGTACTAAGGTCGCTGCAGGATACATTGTTGAAGTTAAAGATATGGAAAGTAATTTCTTTTATCGTGTGAATCAAGTGTCAATGCAGTTAGAAGAAGTTAAAACAATTGAAAATGGAGATACTGATTTATATAATGAAAATGGTGTTTTGATTTATCGAGTACAAAGAAATAACAATGAAGTAAAAGTTTATATTAAAGATACAACTGAATTGTTAGGTTCGGTTACTTATAAAGAAGATGAAAATCAAATTATCAATTACGACATTGGAGCAGTGGCATACAACGGTAATGCGTTGCGTGGTATGTTTCAAGAACAAGGGTTTTACCAAATTACTTTTAAACAAAAAATTCCAACTGGCGATGGTATTTTGACTGAGATTGATGTTTCTTTTGCTTTTGTAATTGTTAATAAAATTAACTATTTAAATTTTCCACGTTTTGATACAAATAATCGTGTGCGTGGTAATGCTGAAATTTATAATTATTCATACGAAAATGATTTTCCTGTAGTTGAATATTCATCTTATTATTTTGATGTTCAAGTACAGACATCAGAAGAATATGCTCAAAATGACCCAAATTATGCCGAACGTGAATTACGATTTTATAAAATCGGTGAATATCAAATGGTTTCAAAGTTGCAATGCTATAATGCATATTTAGCAGGGCGTGATCAGGAATTTAGGAGTCGTGGTGTTGATAAAGGTTTTATTACATTAAAGCGTTATTTGCCATATTCAAGTGTCTTGAACGTTTTAGGTTTCCAGACTTATTTTGGTGGTCAACATACTGATGAACAATTTAAAGGCCCATTACCTTTTTATGATAAAGAAAATATTAACATAAGTACTGATATTTCGAGGATTGTTCGTGATGCTAATATGATGCCAACAAGTGTTGGCTTTGATGTAACAAGTATGACGGAAAGTGATGCTTTGACATATTCAAATCAATTAGCAAATTATTTAACAACAAAAAATATTAAACCGGTTTGTACAAACTTTCCACCAGTTAAAATGTCTGGAAATGTTCCACATGCAACAGGTCCAGGTTCAAATGGTGAAAGCGCTGTTGTTTTATCAACTGTAGCATTTAAAGCTGCTTATGGAAAGAATGTTAATGAATGGCAAAGTTCGTTAATGGAAGTTGGCGCTCCGTATGAAGCAGCAGGACAATATGTAATAACCACTTATTTCAAAGTAAATAATCAAATTTGTCAGCAAATTTTCTTCTTTGAAATTGTTAATTCGGCAAATATTGAATTTGATGTAACTGATGCGAATGGTAATACAAAAACTTTATATGCTGGTGAGTTAGAATTAAACCACGTGGAAGGAAATAAGGTTGCAATTAGTTATGACGGTAATCGTACTTTAGGACAATTTGAAGTTCCACCAACAATTACTTTGGCGTATGCACCTTTTGGTAATTTGGTTTTTGTTGAAAAAAGTATTCCTACGCAAGAAGGTGGAGCATTTGATTTTGATTTAAATCCTGGTCAATATCGTTTAACAGTTAAATATGGTGCTCATAGTAAATCTGCTACTGTATTTAGTATTGTTGTTGATGATACATTGGCAACTGGAATTAAAGCAAATACGACGGCAAAATCCTTGACTGGCTTGCCGGAAAATATTGCTGTTGTTGGGGCAGGTGAAGTTAAATTAACCTGGAATCATAAAACTAGTGGTGTTAATTTCAGTAATGTTTTTTATGAACATTATAATATGGTTTTTGAAAATGTAGGAAAAGACCCTAATGACGACCGAAATTATTTTACTGCTACTAATGAAGTAAGTTTGAGAAGAATATCTAATTTGTATTCGGCTTATTCATTTTCGGAAATTGTGTCAAAGCCTAATAACGGTTTTGTTCCTATTAAAACGGAAGATGGTTGGACTATTGAAGAAGTCTTTACTGAATCTGGATTACATCGTTTCACTTTTGTTGATGATGTTGGAAATGAAACTGAATTTATTTTAATTATAGATGATAGTACACCAACTTTTGTCCAAAGTGGCAGTAAACCTGGTATTGACAGTAATGTTGTTAATTTTGATAGTAATGTTGGTGTTTACGTTGGTTTCGGTAAAAACAAGTTAATACCTGGCAAAAAAATGTTTAATGAACTTGGTAATGAAATAAAAAATATTTTTAAAAATGCAAATCTTTTAACAACCGATAATCGTTATGTAATGAGTGTTCCCCTTGATGTTACTTCATTAAGTATTGGTGTGGCACGTGTTGAATGGAGTAGGTCAGGTGATGTTTATCAGGATGTTCCTGCGAATGATTTGGCGAATGGTTATATACTTTTAAAAGAAGAAGATACATATTTTTTCCGTGTAACTGATACGTTGGGTAACGTAGGTGAATATTACATTATGATTACGCACGATGCTTGCTTGGGTAGAGTTTATGCAGAAAAAGGACGTTCAAAAATCTCAACTGAAAATGATTTTATTTCTCGTGGTATAACTACGGATCAACCAGGTATTTATACAAGTTTGGTAACCAGTACTGGCGGTATGACTAATCGTCCATTTGTAACTTTCTCTTTTGAACAAAAAGATGAGTTGGAACCTTTTAGTGTTGATACAATTTATTTACAATATTATCCAACAACTTATCAAACAACATCAAGTTATGATTCGAATCAACCAAATCCAAATTATCCTTTCTCGGATGAACCTGTTAATAATCCAACAGTGAAGGGGGTACGTGTTTTTGCTCATCAAGATCGTGATGGGGTAATCTATAGTTATCAAGATTCAGATGCCGATAAGACAATACGTTTAGTATTATTTAGCAATAGTACAACCACACCATCTGGTATGTATATTATTACGCGCAGGTATAAAAGCACACAAGATGAAGATCCAATTGCTCGTGATTATTATTTTATCGTTGATAATCAAAAAATGCTTTATTATGCAGAAGGAGAAAATCCTTATCAAACAACAATGAAAATTGATTTTGCGAATGCGCAAAATGATCCCAAAGCTAAAAAAGCTGACGCAAAATACTTTTATCAAAATAATAATGAAATTAACAGTGATCGTACTGCTTGGGTAACTGGCTTTAAGAGTAAGTATTCATATGGTCATGATAGTACTATTTATACGTTTGACAAAAACAAACGTAATTTTAACTTTATCGCAGATAATCTAAATCCAACTGTTAATTTTTCGGATTTTGTGTTTCCATCATTAACTCCACGTTTCAGTTATGTTTACAAAAATCAAACTGTACAGTTAGGTGAAGGTGAGGGTGTATGGGCTATTGGTGATCCTGCAAGTCATGAAGACAGTTCAATTTATAAGTTAATTGTTGCCGACGATGCACGTAATATTTCTTGTGTATTAACCAATGGTAATGTTACCGAATTAAAAGATGATGAGACTGCACCAACCAGTGCTAACTATGATTACCTGTTGTTAGATTTGGATTTAGGACGTGGAACAAAAGCAGAAATTCAAATCAGTGATGACAAGGTTATTACTAATTCTAAAATGCAATATGATGGTCAAAATTATTTTTATGTTATTGACCCAATGGAAATTGAACAGTTAAAATTTAGTTTCGTCAGTGATCCAAACGATATGTTTGTTGATGTCAATGTTGCAACAACAGTTTCTACCTGGACGTCTAATGGTTTTATGCAACCAATAAGTTTTACTGTACCAACACCGATTGATAATAAATATACTTTTGATATTTTAAATGAATATTTAAGTGGTAGAGTAATCGAAAATGGTGCAAGTGTTTCGGTAAGTTTAACAACTGAAGATGATGAAGTTACAAAATATATGATTTTGTTTGATACTGAGAAACCTAATTACAACTTAAAGCGTATTAAAGATGGTGATAATTTAGCACGAATGCTTAAGGCTTCTGAATTGCCTGGTGGTTATGTTTATGGTTTAAGTAATACTTATGTTTTTGCTACAGAAGAAGGTGCAAACCGTTATTTGGATACCAAAACAATTACTTATCGTGAAGTTGACTACAGTGGTGATGGAACACAGTCAGCTGTGCCATTTAAATTATACACTGGGGCAGCAAATGAAACTCCAATCCCGTTTGCGACCATAGTTGGTTTACACGATAACGAAATGAAATATTTTATCATTACTGAAATTGATTTTACTGGACATACGGTAGATTATATGGTGCAAGTTCAAGGTGATAATTATGTTAACAATATTTCGTTTATTGGTGCAATTACTGATGAAAGTGCAGAAGTGCAAATTGGTAGTGAAATGCACGCTTCAGAGTCCAGTGTTCACCAATTCTTTTTAAGCAATAATTCATTCAAATTTGAAAATGGTGATGAGTATTATACTGTTTTAGGTAGTACGGCAAGTTGGCATATTGGTGATGATGTTGGAACAGGGGCAAAAAGCGAAGCAAATTTAACTAAGGCATTAAACAATTGGATTAATATTGCGACAGAAAATGGTACAAAATGTTCATATACACTTTATGACCGTATTGGTGAAAAAGAAGTATTTGAATTCTATAATATTCGTGAAAATGCAGCGCAAATTCAACTTGACTGTTATCAAGCTGGTGCAAGTAGTACTGTAATTATGACGGATGTAACCAATTATAATGATTTGCCAAAGATTTTATTTGAAGAAGGTTTATCATCATTATTTAAAATGACGGTACAAGATATTACAACTCCGGAAGTTTCTTCTGACGTTTATTTCTCGTTAGATGGTACGGCAATTCAAGGTTTCGATGTTTCTCACGATTTGATTATTACGGTAACTGATCCATTTGGTCGTGTTAGTACAACTGAGTATCATCAACAAACTAAGAGTACTATCAACTTTACTTACTATGGTAATAATGTTAAACAAAACAATGTAATTTATTTAGGGGACGAACGTGGTGTTGATTTTAGTTATTTACGTACTGCATACAGTGTTTTAATTTATGACGCAGGTACGGGTGAATTGCTAAATAACTTACAATCTTTCATTACGAACGATATGATCAATTATCATTTTGCACCAACTAAAGGTGCGACAACAATTGAACAATATCGTATTGTGGCAACTGGTCGTGCCAGTGGTGCTATTTTGTTTGATCAAACGTTTGTTTTCGATACACGTTTACCAAATGTTGATTGGAAAAATGCAAGCGACCAATCAATTGAAGTTGAAGGGCAAACCTTTGTTAGTGATGTATGTTTAGATATTTCAAATAATCTTGTTGCAACAACTTTCCCTGTTACAATTTCTTATACACGAACTTTTAATGATAAAATTGAATATGTAACTTTGAAACCTGGTACAACAAAATATACTTTTAAACAGCCTGGTAATTACGTTGTTACTTTACGTAATATACTTTGGGCAAGGCAAACCATTGAATTTGAAATTGCACAAATTGATGACACTTTAATTTTAGTTTATGATGATGGTGAACAAGTTCAAGATAGTCTAAGTGATTATAAGTTTTATCCAAATCAAACAAACCAGGAAGAATATGTTTATATTCCCCGTTACATTTTTACGACAAAGAGTAATGGAAACTCGATTACTGATTATCAATCTCACGGTTTGGAAATTCGTGTTGGACAAACTAATCGTGTTTTAGCAGGTAATTTTGAAAATAATACGGATTATTATTATTTTGATAATAAGAATAATACACTTGTTTGGCGTTTAGCGTTCTTGCTTGGTGTTGATAAAGATGGTAACCCAATTTATGATAATCCGATTTATTTTGCGACAACAGGTGTACCAGAAGGTGAGTTAAATAATGCTGTAGTTTCTTTGTGGTTAAATGGTAATCCAAATATTAGTGGAACTGGTAATTCAGATTTTGTTGTAACACCAACCCAAACCACTTATCATATTATTTATGATGACTTTATGAAAGTTCACAATGATAAATTAGAGGTGAGGTTGTCTTGTGGTTCAGGTGTTTTACGTGATGAAAATAATTTACCATGTTATATGGAAGTTGGTAATGTAATTGTTGTTGATTGTTATTATAATGGAACATTGGTTAAAACTTTGTATGGTGATGCTGCTAGTGAAGTATTTACAGTTGGTCGTTATGATGCAGGTTATTATGAATTTGTGGTACATGATTTAGTTGGTAACTATTTATACTTTGGTTACAGCAGTGATGAAGATGATATTGCATACAAACAAAATCGTTATATGTTGATGGTAATGACAAAGCCAATGATTTTAATCAATGAAAAACAACCAGTTAATGGAATGATTTATAATGATGAGGTACAGCTAAAATTAGTTGATTATGGTAATCAATTTTTATCTAAGCTGTACGCTGACAATCTTGCAAAAGATAAGGATTTCTTTACCAAATGTTTCTGTATTAGTAAAATCGAAGGAACCTATACTGGGGCTAATGGTACAGTGCCAATTGAGATGAATGTTAACGGAATGCAATCATCGTTCTATTGGAACCAAAGTGGTACTTATCGCATTAAAGTAACTTATCGTATCAGTGACAATGTTTTAGATGATTTACAAGCAGAATATCAATTCCAAATTATTCCATCTTACACAATTCGTGAATCGTTTAGTATGTCAATTTATCCTGATATTAAAGTTGAATCGGTAACACGTGATGGTTACAAAATTCATGACTTTGATGATATTAAAGTTAATGATTATATGGAATTCAATGCTGAAAACAATCCTGGTAGTTATGTCGTCACGTTAAAAACTTATAATACAATTTTACAGGATTATGTTTTACATGAAGTAAGATTTAACATTCAACATAAGGCTAACAGTGCAAGTAACTATTTTGTGTTAAGTAGTGGTAGTGGTGCTGCAACAAAAAATAAAGTAACAATGTATTATAATCCGTACTGGTTATATTATTCTCAAGGTGAAGTTACTATTGTTTTATACAAAAACTTTGTAGAACAACAAAGAGTAGTTGTTGATAGTTCAATTTTAAATAGTTCAAATTTTAATCCACAAGAATTATTTACAGTTTCAGAGGCTGGTCTTTATAGTGTGATGGTAAAAGACAGTGATGAAGATCCTGTTTATATGGACAGTTGGACAATTGAACCAACGGAAAGCACTTTTGGTTATGTTATTTTAGCTGTGGTTTTAGGTGTGGCTGGTGTTGCTGTGTTAATCTTCTTGCGTATGCGTAGTAAGATGACCACAAAATAATTTAATGTAGTTATTCAATACAATAGCAGTTACCAATTTGACTTTGTAATGCAACGTCGATGTAAATGTCTTTACCTTCCGTAATGTTTTGTGTTTGCAAATATTGTTTAACGGTTTGGTAGGCGAGGGTCGGTGTATTATTCTTTTCGCTTAAGTGTGCCAAAATAACTTGTGAGACATTTGCTTGATAAAGTTTTGCAATTGTGCGTCCACAATCTAAATTTGAAAGATGTCCACGGTTGCCGAGAATACGACGTTTAAGCCAGTCTGGATATTTTGGATTTGCCATAAGTTTTTGAATATCGTGGTTACTTTCCAATACAACAATTTGACAAGTTGCAAGATAAGAAATAATTGTATCAGTCATTTGTCCAATATCAGTTGCAATTCCTACAGTAGCATTGCCAGATTGAAAAGTATAACCTAAACAAAAATTACTGTCGTGGGGGACTGGAAAACAGTTTACAGTAATGTCGCCAATTATAAATGTGCTTTCGGTTTCAATAAAATAATGTGGTGGAATTTTTAAATTACGTTTTAAGGTTTTAGTACTGGTGTGATGACAATAAATTGGTACTTCGTATTGTGTAACAAAATCAGCAACTCCTTTAAGGTGATCGCTATGTTCGTGTGTTATAACAAGTCCAGTAATTGAATTCGGTGATATGTTGGCTTGATTCATTAATTTTATTACCATTGATAATGGCAAACCGGCATCAATTAAAATACCAGTTGTTGAACTGCCAACATAGGTTATATTTCCTGCGCTACCACTACTTAATGTTTGGATTTTTAGCATTTTAATAATATACTAGAAATCATGCCAAAAGTTAAGGACAATTTACGTACTTTGTTAGTTTGTGTGATAATTACCTTTGTTTGTTTGTTTGGGTATTTATTATTGCAAAATTTATGCGTTGAACTTTTTGTACAATGGGGTTGGGAAGTGTATTCGGAAGATGATTTGTTTGCAAATGGCTTTTGGTTAACATTGTTTATCGTTGGTCTGATTGTTCCTGTCTGTGAAGAATTAGTTTTTCGGCTCGTTATTTGTCGGTTATTAAAATTTACTAAATTACCTGATTATTGGATTATTGTGATTAGTGCGTTTGTTTTTATGTTATATCATTGTTCGTGGTCGCAAACAATTTATCAGTTTTTAATGGGAATTTGGTTAGCATGGATTTTTTTGAAAACAAAAAAAATTGGTTGGACAGTTTTAATTCATGTCATCAATAATACTTTTATAGTTGCATATACATCGTTGGTAGGTAACGAAACTACGGTGTTTGATTTGACGGCTTGGAATATAATTTTGTCAGTAGGTTTGGCTATCGTAACAACGATAGTAGTTAGTTTATTAATTAAAAAAGGAATCCCGCAGTATGAAAAATAATCGTTTTTTATCAACTATAATTATTTATGGAGTAGCTATCTTTTTATTGATGTTGGTACAGGTGTTAGCATCTTTTGGTTGTTTTAGTGGCTTGTCTGATGAAATGCTTGAAGTTGTTGGTAGCGTTTTACCACAAATTGTCATTATGTTAGGCATTCCATTTTTGTTGTTATTAGTTACTCAAAAAACAAAACACGAACCTGTTTCAATTAAGCAAGTTTGTTATAATGTCGGTTGGTATCGTTTGTCGTGGCGTAATGTTATAAAATGTTTTATATTGGGAATTTGTTTGTATATATTTAATATATTTGTTGCTAGTTTATTTGCATCATTCCTTCAATATTTAGGATATCAATATCCTACTTCGGAGAATGTTTTTAGTGGTTATTCTGGACTTTTTATTACTCTTATCTTGACGGCAGTATTACCCGGTATTTGTGAAGAATTCTTACATCGTGGTGTTTTATTAAACGGGATGGTAAAACAATTTGGCGTAAAAAAAGCTTTAATCTTAAGCAGTTTATTTTTCGGTTTAATGCATATGAATGCAGGTCAATTTTTCTATGCAACGATTCTAGGGTGGTTTATGGGCGTGATAGCACTATCGTCAGGTTCTTTATGGGGTAGTATAATTGTGCATTTTACCAATAATGCATTATCTACATACTTAAGTTATGCTGATGAATTAAGTTTGCCTGGTGCAGATATTTTATCGTTTTTATTTGGTAATGTCTTTACATTAGGGCTCACAATATTAGTGGTTGTTGTTATTATTGGTGAACTGATTCGTAGTATGGCACGTGATAAATTTAACCGTAATATTGATACGTATACCGTACGTTATTTGGCTGCTGAAAAACAATTTGGGGTTGACGATTTTGACCGAATTAAATCAATTTTACCAAGAGCAATTCAAACCCTGCCTACATGGAAGGCGACAGCTGCTTATATTGAAACATTTGATAAGCCGCAACAACTACGTCCATTTGAATGTGCGTTCTTTTGTATGGTTTTTGTTATGAGTTCGGCTTTGACATTTTTATCTTTTTTGTGGGGGCTTTGGTAATGGATTTTATGCAAGAGGCGATTAAGCAAGCACGTATAGCTGAACATCGTGGGGAAGTTCCGATTGGTTGTGTGATTGTGAAGGATGGTAAAATTATTGCTAAGGGTTTTAATCAGCGTGAACGAAAGCGTAACTGTTTATGGCATGCTGAGATTGTTGCTTTGAATCGAGCTTGTCATAAATTAAAATCTTGGCGTTTGAATGGTTGCGAAATGTATGTAACATTAGAACCTTGTCAAATGTGTATGGGAGCAATTTTAAATGCTCGTTTGCAAAAAGTTTATATAGGAGCACAGTCGACAACTAACTTAAATTGGCAAACACCAGTAGAGTTAAAATTTAATCAAGAAGCACAAAACATTTTAGTGGATTTTTTTCAAAAAAAACGTTAAACTTACATTGTGAAACGTGAATTATTAAATTTTATTGCCGCAGTTGGCTTTGTGTTGTTGGGTGGTGCTTTAGTGTTAATTGTTTTGGTAACAACACTTTTTATTTTTCCCGACTTGTCAATTTTTGGAGCAAAGGCCGTGAAGGAGCGTGATACACAAATCGTTTATCGAGATGATGCTTTGACAGAGGCTTTTACCAATGGTAAGTTCATTTTGGAAAGTACTGGAACTCAAATCGAAATCAAAATGTCAAATGCTGGATATGAAGGTGCAGGTACGATTGTTGTAAATGAATCGGCGAGTGGAATCGCTTTTAATAGTTTGAGCCGTACTTTGGTTGAATGGCGTCAAACACTTTATAATGATGAATTATATTATCGTATTAAAGTTTTAGAACCATCTGGTGTAGTCTTTAAAGATAGACCAACGACGGTGACAATCAATTTACCACACCGTACTAACACTGATGATTTCTGTCATGATTTTGTTTTGGAAAACAATTATAGTGCTGTTAATTTTTCTTTTGTTGATAATTCAGTAGGTCAGGTTGATGCTTTGAAGATTGGTAATTTGGTTGTGAAAAGTGCATCAAGTGTGAATATTCCTTCGAACGAAAATCTTTCTTTGAAAAACGTTGAAATCAATAGTAATAAAACTAAATTTGTGTGTCAATCAACCGTATTGGAAAACGTTACAGTAAATGGTTTGTCTGGTTCGCAAAAGTTTAATTGTAAGATTGGTGGTGACGTGAAAGTTGCTGGTAATTATAACGATTTTCGTGGTGATGAAGCAGGTAAGGTAACTTTTGAAAATAAGAAAGGTTATTTGTCAATGAATGAAATTCAACAATTAGATGTTAAAACTAATGATGCAAATATTTCAGTACGTTCGGTTGCTAATGGTGTGACAATGGAAACCGTAAATGGAAATTTGAGTATTAATGCAATTCTTGATGGTGGTTTAAATTTTACTGCTGGTGGTATTCCTGTGCCGAATGCTAAAGGAAATGTTAGTGTTTCTCACTTGAACGGTGATGTGTTGGTTCGCAATTATGGACTTGGTAGTATTGAATTGATGGATGTTGACGGTAATGTTGATGTCAAAAGTTCTGAAGTTGGTGCTAGTGGTATTCGAATTGATTTTGACGATGAGGCAAGTAATTGTAGTTTGAAAGTGCTTGGTTATGATGGTAATATCAACGTTACTGGAATTTGTGGAAAAGCAGAGATTGAAGTTCGTAATTGGCAGAATGGGGCAGGGGCAGCCAATATTACAGCACAATTTAATCAAGTTGTTGGTACAGAGAATGTAATTAAAGCTGGTGGTTATTTGAGTGGGCATCATGATTGGGGTAATGTTGATGTAAAAGTTGGTCAAGAGTGTAATAATTTTGATTTATTTGTGTATGGTGCGAATTCTGCTAATAGTAGTAAAAAATATGGGTTTAATGATGAGAATATGTACATTATTGGCGAAAATGATGAAGAAAAATCAAATAAAATTGTGGTAACGTCTGAGCAAGCAAGTAGTGGGGCAGTGTCGGTTTACACAAAACAGTGCTTATATTTAAGTTAGGAACTGTTTTTTGCTTGACGGTTATTCATATAAAAAATATAATTTAGACATACTAGTACAGTAGAAAAACGTTGGGGGAATCACTTTTGAAAAAACGCGGTTTTGCAAGTTTACTGATTGTTAGCATTGTTGCGATTGCTGCCGTTTTCGGTGTGGTTTTCGCTTTTCAAAATTCAGGTCGTGATAAAGATGTTTATGGAAGTGCGACCATTACTGTTGATAAACCTAATATTGAATTAGAAATTGAATTAAAAAAAGATGAAAATGCTGATAAGAAATTCACCATAGTCGAAACGGATTTGTCTTCGGCTTACTTTACAATTACTGTAGGTGGTTTGCCTGAATCAGCTGATCGTGGTGTTGAATTAAATGAAAGTTCAATTAGTGGTGGCATTGTTACGGTTACCAGGGTTACACCTCGTGATGAATCTGGTAGAACGGGAATTAACCAATTTAAGGTAACTGGTCAAAATGGTGGTGCTCCAGTAAATATCGTTTTTACGGCTGTAGGTGGACGTACAATCACAGTTAATGTAAATGTTAAATTAGTTGCTCAAGATATGAAAATTGCACCATCATCTCATTTCGGGTTACGTCAAGGTGGTGATAGTTTAAATTTAATGTCAGCCGATGTTTTGAATAAGTTTATTTTCTTTGCTCATCCTGATGATGATGAACATGTTTTTACTTCGAATAATTTCCCTGTCGAATATAAATTAAAAGAACAATATCCTGGCGTTATTTTACAACAAGGTTCAATTGCTGTTACAAGTGCAGCAACGCATGTAAATCAATATATTTATGTACAAGCAAAATTACCAGCAATGACAGAATGGTTAGATATTCCATTTTATGTTTTTCCTGAAGTAAAAAATCTTGTTGTAAATACTGATGCTTATAAATCTGATACTACACGTGATAAAGTGTGGGATTTAATTGCAAATCGCGCTGAATTTTCAGCTGCGAATTTTTCGTTTGCTTTGGATTGTTTAAGAACAGAAGTATCTGATTATGGTTTTGTTGTTGAAAGTACAGATACACAAGTTGTTCGTGTTGATTATATTGATCAATATCAACGTTCATTGTCGACTGTTAAGAATCTTGGTGAAGTAGCAATTAAAATTACAGCTTATCCAATTATTAAGATTGATAATAAAGAAATTGCTTTTGCTGATGCTGCTGATGCTAATGTGCAAGTAAAAGATGTTATTTATGTTCGTGTTCGTAATGAATTTTATCTTGAAAGCGAAGCAGATGTTTATGGTTCAGAATCTTTTATTCTAGCAACGGACAAAAAAACAGTCAATGCTTTCTATTATGAAGGAAGTTATTATGATGGCGTTTGTTTTGATACATTTAGTTTGGATACAGCAAATGGAAAAATTGTTAATGTTGAAAATGAAGTTGAATTTGAATTAGAAGTTGTTGATGAAATTGGTGAAAGGTCTGGTATTTATGGATGGAATGCTGAAAATAATCCTGGTAAAATAGGTTTATATAGTGTTTTACAAATTGGTTATTGGTCGGATGATGTTAATGATTGGGTAATGTTATCAGGTACTTCAGGAAATTATTATGCTCATTATCAAAAACGTTTTTGTATTGCATTTATGCAGACAGCAAATGCAATGGATTTCTTGTCGGATAATATGACTTTAACTTTACGTATTAAAAGTGTACGTGAATTAACAGTGGGGGGTAAAGCTTCTTGCTCAGTAAATTTGGAAGTTACTAGTGCAATAGATAAATTTCAAGTTAATAATTTAGTTGAATTTGATGATGGTACTTCTGGTGTTGCTTTGGTTTATGATGTAAAACATGAAGATTTTAGTGTTGAAAATATTGATGTTTTTGGTTTGATTGCAAATTCAAATCCAAATGGCGATGTAAGTTATTCATATAGTAAAAAATGGAATACTGCTAAAATTAGCGATAATAGTAAAGATTTACCATTTGTAATATCTGCTGTTGATTGCAATTCAAGTGAATTAAATTATCACTACATGCGTTATACAATTACGGCAAATAACATCAGTTCAATTGAATATTATAGAGATTATCCTTTAATTATTGAATATCCAAATGGTAAGTCATATACTTTAAATGTTCGTGTTTATCCAACTGTAGAATCTTTAACAATGTCTGTAATTAGTAATAGCAAAGGTAAAATCTACAGTTCAATTATGGACACTGAAGAAACTGCTTATGATTATGTAAGAACTGCTTATGTACGTAAAGGTTATACTTATGAGTTTGCAGTAGATACGCAAGGTGTTAGTGTAGGTGCGTATGCTGTATTTGAACAAATCAGTGATGCTAGTGGTAAAATTATTGTTAATACCACTACATCTATGTTTGATGCACGTAATTTAGCAGAAGGTTTATATGAATGTCGTGTTCGTTTACATGCTTACAGTGAATCGGTTTTTGGTGGTAATGAGACAGAAGTTACTGTTTATTTAATTGTTGTTGAGTCGGTTGGTAATGTAATTGTGCCTGCAGAAGTTAATTTGGAAGGTATAACAGATAGTGCGGAAATTACATTAGGTTTGACAACAATGAATGGCGAAGTAATTACTGATTATAATTATTTACGTATAGAGGTTGTTGAACCTGTAAATAAGAATATAGTTGTAAAACAGGGTACAGGTGAAAATTATAATAAATTTGAAATTACTGCTAAATATTTAGTAGATACGACATTTAATATTGGTTTCAAAATTTACAAAAGTTACAATTTTGCTAATGAATTTGATTTGGATGGTCAAGTTTGGACAGAAAATTCACCATTTGAATTTTATTATATTGGTGGTAACACAGTAAATGTTAATGTAAACATTACAAATGAAAATCCAAATAAAATCAATTTAGTTTCTGAAAAAATTAAATATGTTGATGGTTTAGGTAATTATTTGGAATTGATTTCAGAAAGTGGTAAAATTATTGAACAAGAAATTGATGTAAAAATTAATGGTAAAGCTGATTATCAAGATTTTGGTATTGCATTTGCTGAATGGAAAAACGGTAAATTTGACTTAAAAGCTTTCGCTGTAAGTAACGAGGAATTAGTAATTGCAAATTGTGCTGTTGCTCGATTTGATGCAAAAAAAGGTAAAGTTTACGTGAAGTCAATTGAAGGTTCAACTAGTCTTGGTGTGTATGCGTTAGTTGTGTATGCAAGTGATAGTTTACGTTATGTTGGTGTAAATCTTGAAGATGCTGACTTGGTTTTACCTGACACCTATCAAATGATTTCCTTGTATGTTGGTAGTAAGGATGTTGTAGAAGAAACAATTCAAGAGTTAATTAGTGAAAATATTCATGATGCGAATAGTGGAAATTTAAATACACGTGGTAGTTATAACTGGATTTTACCAAGTCAAAATCCAAATGATTTGTATGCTGTATTGTTCTATACTCCTGGTGATGATGTTTATGGATCATCATATAAAGCAAATGTTTATTATATTGATGATTTGTATACCGTTTTAGGCTGGAATGTATTGGAAAAACCAGAAGAGATTACTTTAATTAAATATGTTGATGATGTTTTGGTTGGTCAATTAACTAAAGACAGTAGTAAAGAACGTTTAAAACTTGATTTGAATCATGTGTTTAATAAAGACACGAATGATAATGATAATTTTTACAGTCAAAAAGATAAAATTGTGTATTATAAAATTCATGCTTATGGCCGTGTAATGACATTCTATATTGTTGAAAGTATTGATGCTTTTGAAGTTAATGTTAAGAGTGCAAGTGGTAGTGGTTTAGTTTCACGTCGAGTTTTATCGCCAAATAAAAATACAAAATATGATACTGTAACAATGCAACGTGGTAACGAGTTTGATTTTACATCAAATTTAAGTGTTTATTCCGGTTGGAAAATGTATAATCATAATTTTGATTCCAGTAGTACAGCTTATGTTAGTTATGCTGGTGGTGTTTATGAGTTTAATCCTTATATTGAATTTGTTAATAAAAATGGAACAACATATACTTTTAATTTAGATGCGTTAACTTCAACAGTTCAAGTTAAGGTGAAGGGTGGTGTTAGTTATTTAAATATTGCACAAGATTCAATTGTTTTAGATGGTGTTACAACGGCTACTTATGATTTAACTATGCGAGTTGACCAAGAAAATTGGTCGCCAAGTTTATTAAATTATACTTTCCTATATGATGGTATTTATTACAACTTATTTGAAGATAATCAAACTATTTCATATGTAAATATGGAAGGTGGTAAATCTAAATTAGAATTTAAGTTGACTTGTTTGAATGCGGGCAGTCCGGTATATTCAAACTTGTATTATACATATTATTTAAAAATTGAAGTTGCTGTCGTAATTTTAGTGCCAGATGTTAATCCATTCTATAATATTTCTGCTGCTCGTTTGATTATTACAGAAAATTTAGAAAATTCACCTTTGGCTGATGTAAAAGTGCCGGCTAGTGATTCTTCAACATTGAGTTTGACAAAACAAGGTATTTACAATGTTTCAATGGCTCATTTCGCAGATACTGAACCTGTGGAATCTAATCGTAGTGCGCTTACATTGACAAGTGGACAAACAGATGCAGGAATTATTTACTTAGATGAAAATTCGACTGGTGGAATTTTGGTTGTTTATCCAACTCCATATTATATTAACGTTTCTAATATCAATTTGTGGACGGTTCAACCACATACAGAAAAAGTTTTAATTGGCACAGATTTATCTGGAAAACCAATTTACGATACAGTTGTTTACTCGATTGGTTTTACACAAATGATTTATAACCAAGATGCAAAATTCTACCAACCTTATGTAAGTGGTGGTGTTACACCTAAGATGGTATCTTCTTGGTCAAAGGCTGAGGGTTACAAATGGGATGGTAAGTATTATTTCAAAACTACTATTATCAGTAATTCTCAATTCTCAAGCCGTTTACCAAATGGTACAACATTCGGTATTAGTATTTCAATCCAAGGTGAAAGTAATGCAAAACCAATTACAGAAACTATGAATTTGGTTGCTAAATATCGTGATAGTTTCGTTGTTACTCCTGATGATAGTGTAGGTGATTATGCAGTTTGCACGATGACTCAAACACAATATCAAGCAATTGGAACTACTGGTGTTTATGATATTGCTTTCCCTGCTGATTGTATTCCAAATTATAACAATTTTACATTTAACGGTATTAGTACAACTACTAAGAAAATTGATTCTAAATATGCAACTGTAACGATTGATACAGTCGCTCGTACCTTGTCGGTTTATTTGAAGGGTGATCCTTCTGCAATTGGTGAATCACTAGAAGTAAGGATTCCTTACAAACGTCCTGGTGATTATGTTAACCCTTATTTGAGTGTTGTTATTGTTCCAGTTTATTTTGAGTTTGATCATTTGGAAGTTATCAATCATTATGAAACTTGTTTACAAATCACACGTGATGAATTAACCAAATTAAAATATCGTGCTTTGTTCGAGTATGATACTGCTATGTTGAGTGGTAGTATGTCAGAAAAAATGAATAATTTTAATTATGAGTTACAAACTTCAAGTTTGGTTCGTTATAATTATGAAACTGTTGGCAAAATAACTATTGAAATTTCATATAATTACGTTAATGGTGTACCTGTTTTAGCAAAAAATGGTATGTTCCGTTATGCACGCACTTATGATTACGAATATGAACAAGGTGCTTTGATTAAACGTACTGAATATTTAGCAGTTGGTACTGCTGCATCATATAGTTTTGAAAATTGGAATCCATTGTATATTAACAATTTATACTTGGAAGGTGCGAATACAAACGACAAAAATATTGAAAAATATTGGGACTCCAATTTAAAAACACAAAATCGTAATACTGTTGTTGTTACAATCAGTTTGGAAAATAAATCTGATGATAGTGATAGTTTGGCCTATGAAAAATTGATTAATGCTGGTAGGATTGTTATCAATATTTTCTCAAGTGCTGATGTGCGTGCGCCACAATTAGAATTAACAATTATTCCAGTTTGGTTCACTTTTAGTGAATTCAAATTACAAAAAAATCCAGTAAATCCAATTGTTGCTTTGACGACACCAACTGTCTTGACAGTTGAACCTGGAAATATTGTTTGTGTTGATGATAGCAATGTTACAAAAGCTTTAAATGAATTCAAAATTCAATTAACTAATGCTCAAAATTATCTAGCAGATAATAATGCATTATCGTTCAGTCGTGTTGCTAATGATGATGGTATCTTAAACTTCAACTTCAATACAAATACTCGTGCAATTACTCGAGCTGATGTAGCAAATCCAATTACGGCAACCAGTTATTTATTGGTTTCTGCTGGAATTTCTTATGTGAATGGTGTTCCTACTTTAGATTTTAATGGAACACGTATCTCGACTTATTTACCAGTTCGTACTTTTGGTAATAGTGTAGAAGGAAATGACGATTTATTGCCTGATTTAGAAGTAGCACCAAATGGACGTACCCGTACTATTGCACAAGCAATTGGAACTTCTGTACGTTATAATATTGCACTTCCAGGTGTTGCTTATGATTCATTATTGGATAAATACGAAATTCGTGCAGATGGCAATTATCCTTGGAGTAAGGATTTTGGTTGGAATGTCGTATTCAGTTTAAAAGAAAATATTGTAACAGTTAACTTGAATAAAGATACAAGTTTATTCGATAAAGTTTTATCAATTCGTGCTTACGACCGTGATGGTAATTTAACTTATGTTTTGAATATTATTCCGGCTTATTATACTGTTGAGCAAATTTTACTTGCTGACCATATTGATGAAAATCCAGTAATGATTAAAAATACCAATACTTGGTTAACTGATTTAAGTTTGGATTTTGTTTCAAATGATTGTAAAGAAAGTTTCCCTGGTTTTGATTTAGATAGATCTAAAAGAGAATTCTCGATGCTATTAAATGAATCAAGTTTGGTTTCTCGACTTGATGATGCTGGTTTTGTAACTGTTTTTGCTGGTGTTAATTATGTTGGTGGTATTCCTAATTTAGTTAATTTAGTTGATGCAAAAACAGTAGTACAAAATACTTATCGTTATGTGTTAACTGATGGTACACCAGAAAACACCAAGGCACAGGCATTGGGTCAAGAAGTAATTTATAATGTTAACCGTAAAGTCGTTGCATTTAAGATTAGTACAGGTAAGGACAATGAAGGTAATGATATTTGGACAACTTATGATGTTGGAAATTATCAAAACTGGTGGATTGAAAATGATACAAATCCAAAACGTATTAAAGTTACTTTAAAAGAATCAAAAGATTTAATCGGTAACATTATTCGTATTGGTATTTGGACTAATATAAATGACGATGAACCATCTTACATTTTAAATATTGTACCAGCATATTTCACTGTTGATGATTTGACGGTAGCAGGGCAATCAAATGAAGATCGTGATATTCATTTATACTATGGCGATGAAAAGGATTCACCAAGTGATGTTGTTTTTGATGCTATATTTGGCAAATATTCAATGAATGCAGAATTAAATATACCTGCTTTGTTAAGTACTTTTGTTAAAGAATTGCAAGATACAAAATCGCACTTGATTGGACGTTATTATGATGAAAGTATGGCTTCAGGTGATTTACATATCACTTTATACTTGGATTATCAAAACGGAAAACCAACATTGGTTGAAGCAGAAATGGCTGATAATCAATTTGTAATTCGTCTTGATGTTGATTTTACATATACAATTTATGGTAAACCAGCACCAGAAGGTGAGTTACCTCCAATGCCAACTGAACCTCGTTCTCGTACAGAAGTACAAGCTATTGGTACGAAAAGAAGTTATACAATTGATCTTGGTAAAGAAATCAGTTTGGATGTTGAAGATATAAGATATGATAATGCAAAGTTACAAGAACGTGGATGGAAAGTAACTTTGGATGGTAATGTTGTAACCGTTGAATTATTAGCAAATGCAGCAGAAATTTTATTAAAAAACGATATTGTTTTGAATTTCTATGAAAATTATGAAACAGTATTTATCTTAACAATTCAACCTGTTTTATTTGAAGTTAATGGAATTGAAACAATTTACCCAGAACAACCAATTGATTTAAGTGATCGTAATTTAGATGATATTTATTATCGTGCAATTGTTAATTACAATAATGAAGTTGTTTACAACGGCGATGCTGTGATTAAATTTATTAAAGCATTTAATACTGCATTAAATACAGAACGTAATGGTTTATTGGAAGTTGAAGCACTTGAACAATATTTGAAAATTAACGCAGCAATTGATTATGGTGCAGCGGGTTCTGAGTATCGTCGTGTGCCAACTTTGTTAGATGTTGAAAAATATCCATTGAATGTTGTAGAAAGTTATGTCGAATTTATAACAGGCACTGCACGTAGTAATGAAGCTACACGTTATCAAGCTGTTGGTACAACTGAATTTTATAATTTAGGTGCCGATTTTGATGATGTTAGTGATATTTACGTAACTGTCGGTAATGTTTTGGTTAGTGACAATTCGGTTGTTGCAGAAGTTTTACCTTATGGTAATAGTTATGCATTAAAAGTAGTAATTGCGCCAAGTGCAAATCTTGTTGGAAAAAATATTATTATTGCAATTACTGGTTCTCGTAATTTTACAATGACGATTAAGCCAGTTTGGTTTTTGGTTGAAGGTTTTGATGTTATTAATCACCCAGAAAGACATTTATGGTTGATTACTTCGGATAAATTTGCCGAAAAAGTTGATAATTTATCTTACCGTGCTCGTGTAAAACATACTTTTGGTGGTGATACTAGCTTCCAAGAAAGTTTGCGTATTAATATCGATTTATTTAACAAACAACTAATAGAAAATGCAAATTATTTAGAAACCTATACGATTGGTGCAGAATATTTAGTTGTACGTGCAGCAATTGAATATAACACTGGCGTTGCAAGTATTATCAATATTGAAAACGCAAAACCAAATCAAATAGTGCGTGATGTCTTTAAATATGTTCGTTATTCAGATAAAATTGCTAATTCAAATTTAGTACGTCCGAATATCCCACGTAGCCGTACGGTTGAAATCGCAATTGGTCAAGATGCTGTTTATACTATTGATTTCCCTGAATTAACACATGGATTTACTGACCAAATGTTTGTTTTATATGAAAATACAGATAAGACCAAAGCAGATGATGACAGCGCATTAGTTAAATATGATAATGATACAAATGGTTGGGCAGTAAGTGCTGTTAATAATCAATTACATATTTCATTGGAGCCAAATGCTGATTTGGTAAATCGTGAATTAAAAGTTTTTATCTATTATGATAGAAAACATACTAAAGATGCACCAAACAGTTTTGATACAGAAAATGTTGCTTTTATCTTAACAATTCATCCTGTGTGGTTTAAAGTTGTTGATTTTGCGTTAAATGGTTATGTTAATGATGAAATCAATGTTAATTCGATTGATTCATTTATGGAAGAATTAGCCGAATTCAATGGTGATACTTATTTCTTACCAGTTTATGATTATTCAAACGATGTGTTGAAAGATCCAGAAATGGGTGAAATTTTGCAAGAAAAAATGCAAGCGTTTACTCACGAATTTAAACAATCTACTTATGTAGCAAGAACACGTATTAGAGAATCTGCAAATATTTATCATTTCCAAGTATCAGCTTCGGTAAATTATCAACCTTTTGAAGGTACAGCGAAATTATCAGCTGATTTTGCTGCACGACTTTGGAAATCATTCAAAGTTGTAGTTGCTGGAACAACTGTTCAAGAACGTGTTGAAACTCAAGCAATTGGTACAAAGAAAACTTATTATATTGACAGTTCAATTATGGACAGTGTAGCAAGTATTGCTAATGGTGCAAATTATCAAGTAATTTGGAACAAAAATGAAAGTAATTACGTTACTGTTGAATTAACAGAAGAAGCAAGTGTTGGCGAACAAATTAGTATTGCTATTACTAACAATTTTACCTTGAAAATTAATCCTGTTTATTATGAAATTCTTGGCTTTGAAACAGTGGATCACCCTGAACGTGCTGTATGGGTAATTTCTCCATTAACTACTAAAGATTTGCGTTATCGTTTAATTACTACTGAGATTGCTCAATCATTAAGTGATGAAGTTAAAACTGAAATCAACAAACACATTGAAGAATTAAATTTAAGTTTAAATAGTGGTAGTGCACCAATTTCAATTAATCTTGAAAATAATGAAAATATTGTAATCAATGCTGCGATTGAATATGTTGACGGTTATCCAACTATTATTGAAATTACAAAAGATAAACGTAATGTGGTCGAAAGTATTATTCCTTATCGCATTTGGTCGGCTAATATTAAGCCAAGACCAGATCGTCCAACTGTAATTGGTTCAACAGAAGCAAATCAAATTATTGGTGGTACTAAAAAATACACATTAAAAAATGTTCGTGGACAAGTATTCTATCAATATTTGTGGGTTGAAAATGCTGGTAACATTGTTACTTCATTTGCAAATTCATTGAATGGAACGTTACAAACTTATGAAAATTTGAGTATTTTGGTTGATCCAGTAAAAGGTACTTTACAAATTCAATTGGCAGCTAATACAGATATTTTAAACAATAAAATTCGTGTTTGTATTCCATATTTAACAACAGTAAATGGTAAAGAAGTTTGGTACAGTCATTGTATTGAAATTACTCCTTTGTTGTTTGAATTAAAAGGTTGGACTATTGAAGCAGCTGATGCTGGTGTTGCTGCATCACAATTAATTAAGAATGAAAATAATGAAGATTATTTGTTATTAACTACAAGTAGTAATGCAATTACTGTAATTAAATATGTCGCAAAAATTAAAGCAAGTGAAACAACTGATCCAAACGTATATCGTTTGATCAATACTGCTAAACAGAATATTGAAAATGCAGCTGCACAATATTTAACTCCTACTGTAACAAGTGAATATATTGGCTTTGGTAATATGACATTACGTCGTAATGTGGCTGCTAATATAAAAACTGATAACGTTGTTGGCTTATCTACTTACATTGTTTACGAAAACGGTGTACCACAAATTGTTGAAAAAAGTAAAACTTTGATATCAAATCAAATTTTGATTTCAACTGGTTATGGTAAAGATGAATGGAATGACAAAGTTGGTGATACAATTTTGAGTTCAGGTGTTGCAAATAGTGTTCAGGTAATTGGTACATCGGCTACTTATGTAGTAGAAATACCAGATGCAGGAAAAATCTTTGCTGATCAAATTACTATCGTTAATCAAGTTACACAGGAACCAATTTTTATCACTGGTGAAAAATCTGAATTAGTTACAGTTAATAGTGAAAGTTCTGATGATAATTCGACTCTTATGCTTAATGTTGATTTAGCACCGGTTATTGGTTTGCGTAATATTAATGTTGAAATTAAAATTCCTTATGCAGACGAAGAAGATGCTACTGAAGCAAATTATATTTATTCTTATTATATTACTCCAGTTTTATATGTTGTTGAAGGTTTCTATTTAGATTATGCTGAAGATAATTATTTGGAATTAGCAAACGTTGATATTCCATTGATTTTACACATTCAAGCATCTTCTTCGGATGATGTTAATGTTCGTAATATGGTCAACTTATTGTTGCAAGATTTGGAATTAGAACTTAATACAGCTATAGTTAACGGTCAAATTGAATTTGAAATTGAAAATGTGAGTGGTGGTAAGAATGTCCGTTTAGAATCATTTGGTGGTAATGTTTGGATTCAAAAAATTACTGATAAAGATGTTGATACTTTAGATTATATTAAAGGTTTAGTTGAAATTGGTTATAATGGTGGTGTTCCACAAATTGGTAGCGTTAATCCATTAACAGATGCTTCGGTCAATATTACATTACAAGCAAGTACAAAAATTAGCCAAGCAAGTGGTTTCCCAGGTTGGGAATACATTCTTTACCAAGATAAAGGATCACAACATTTACAATCAATTGGTACATCACGTAATTATCCAATTAATGTTACTAGTGATGCAAATATTACTTTGTATTACGAGTATATTGAAGTTTTCGACGGTGGATTAAAGAGTGGAGAAAACGAATATGAATTCTTTGCTTTGAATGTTGTTAATCCTGGTCGACAAAATTTAATGTTAGGCTTTACTCTACGTAGTAGCGCAAGGCTTTTGACAAATTGGATTGATGTACGTATTCCTTATACTCAAGATATTGATGGCAAGATTGAATGGGGTTATTATTCATTAAAAATTAAACCAGTATT
>JAZSAE010000056.1:0-1949 GCA_045601705.1 Clostridia bacterium
CAACATTGATAACAACCGTGACCGTGTAGTTTTTATTAAACTTTATCACACTTTAACCAATGAATCATTCGGCTATGGTTTGGGTAGTTATAAAAATGTCCCCAGTAGTCAAAGGGATACATACGAAAATACCAGAGAGGATATTAATAAAACTTGGACAACAGGCGTTATCAATAACCCCTTTGATTTGAACCAAGATATTGACCAACAAAACTGTCAACAAGTTACCAACGAAATGGACGCAATATTGGCACGTGTTGTTACCACGATGGGGAACGACGTTACCGTACGTGATCTTCAACAAGTAATTAACATTGCCTTGACAGCGGATTCTTTAGCAGCAATGCACGACCTTTCTACTTCGGCATTAAAACATACATCATGTGATGCACAAATTGGTATTGTCGGCAAAATGGAAGACGTTGCCCGTGAAATGTATCAGGCAGAACGTCAACAAGCACAAGGTATGACAAAATAAAAATTAAAACAACAAACAAAAAAAGGCGTTTACACGCCTTTTTTTGTTAATCTTTTTTCCAGATAATGGATTTGGTGCTTTCTTCTGGTCTTTTTAACGGCGATGCACCATCATATTTATTCCAGAATGCCGTTTCCAAGTATGTTTTTGAAACTTCACACACACCATATTTTGGACCGTCATATTCACTGAAATCACAAATCCAATTATATTCACCATTTCGTGCCCAGAATTTCATATAATTGAAGTATCCTTTATAACCATCTAATGGTGAATAAACGGATTTAATTTGTTGACACGCACGTTTGAAGTAATCAAACGGAATATAAAGTTGTGCATACTGTGCACCAGTATAATCCATCGTTATTTTATGTTTTTTCTTCCACCACCAAATTCCCGTAGTATATTCGACAATATCTTTGTTTTCAATTTTCGATTCATCAAGTTTTAAAGTATACATTACCGAAACATTATTATTAGAATCCGTTCCACTCCAACGGCCTACACCATAACGTGTTACCCATTGTACAACTTGATTTGCCGCATGTGTTGTATCACGACATTGTGTTGGAGTTTTCTCACCATTTTCTTTACCACCACATTCATGGTCACAAGCTTTAGCAAATTTTGCATCGTTAATATAATTCATTGAATCTACATATATATTTGAAGCACTACTTTCGTCACCAATTGCACCACGATTAACTTCTCTAATATTATACCTTTCATTATATTCATAGCGATCTTTGAAATGACGTTGATGATTTGGATCCATTCCATTAGCCTTATATTCATCTTCAGTCAAATTATCTTTCCATCCATAATAATCGACAGCCAAACTAACATTTTTATCTGATATTGTAATATTACCATTCTTATCTTTTGTATGCGCATAATAATTAACGTATGATGCCAAAGATTTATCGATTAATGGTTCCGTGATTTGTTTCAACACATAATCACCTTTTTCAAGTTGTGTTGTTTCATCCTTTTCACGTTCACCACTATTTTTAATTTTTGGGAAAACTGTCGTACTAATTTGACGTTTCAAAATTGGTGCAGAAATTTCGGCTTGATCAGCAGTTCCACCAATTTTTGCCAAATATTCCACGTTATTTTCGTATTTTTCCATACGCTTCCAAACGGCGAACGCTTCAATTGTTAACCATCCTTCGGTTGATTTTTGCATAACGGTTTCACCCGTCCCCGTATCAACTTCCGGCATATCTCCACGGTCGTTGATGTATTCGTCAGTGTATGCATAAATATTGATCCATTCGCAATAATCACGATATGTCATAAACGGCGCACCGTCATTATACCAATTCAAACGGTATTCAACCAAATCCGTGGTACGTGCTTCTTGTGTAACACCATTGTAGAAAATATCACTACGGACAGTTTGGTCCAAGACCCATCTGAAATCTGCTGGCTCAAAGGACGCTTGACCATAAACATCCAATTTATTGCC
>JAZSAE010000057.1:0-15795 GCA_045601705.1 Clostridia bacterium
TGAAACAACTTTGGTATCAGCATCAAGTACGCCTCCCTTTGCACGTTCTTCATCATTTAAAACTTCAACCATTTTTGATAGTTTACGTGTAGCTGTTGTCGGCTTTTCCAAAAATGTATCATCTCCAAGATACAGATTATAGTTTTTTAAAATAAAATCTCGAACATCAATCTGCTCCGTCCATTTTCCTTCCTTGAAACCTACCCATTGTTCTTTCATTTGTTATCTCCTTTTAATATTTGTTCAACTGTCGCAATCTGTTCTTTGGTGGGTGTTGGAATACCTTTTAAACGATAATCAATTTGTAATTCAGCGTATTTTTTCTCCCCCATAGTATGATACGGTAAAACTTCAATTTTAACAACATTCTTTAATGCGTCTATAAACTCTTTTAGTTTTTTAATGTCTGTTATATCATCTGTGACAGTTGGCACTAAAACAAAACGAATCCACACAGGAATTTTTTTTGCATCTAAATAATGTGCAAAATTCAAAATATTTTGATTTATGTGTCCAGTCAAAATTTGATGTTTTTGTTCATTGATTTGTTTCAAATCTAATAACACTAAATCAGTATACTTCATCAATTCATCATATTTTTTTCTCACGTTTTTTTCATCACAAAATAAAACACCAGAAGTATCTATACAGGTATGAATTTTATCTTTCTTTAAAACTCGGAAAAGCTCAATCACAAAATCAATTTGCATTAAAGGTTCGCCACCTGTAACAGTAACACCACCATCCACACCAAAATAGTTTTTGTATTTTTTAATTTCAACTAATAATTCTTGCACTGTCATCAAACGCCCAGCATCAACCTGCCAAGTGTCAGGATTATGACAGTATAAACAGCGCATTGGACACCCTTGTAAAAAAACGACGAAGCGAATTCCTGGTCCGTCGACTGCACCAAAAGTTTCAATCGAATGAACTCTACCTTGCATAGATTATTTTATTGTAGCCAAAAAAGAAACAAAGTACAAACTATTTTTCAAATTGAACTAAACAAATACTTTTCTGGTAACTGAATAAATAAATCTAAATGTTTAGTAAAATTATGGTCAACACCGACAAGTACGTCCACTTTAATATTTTTTGGTAACATTTCGGCAAACTTACACGATTCATCATTTTCCCCAAAGATAACTTGCATTGGTTTTTCAATATTTTGTAACCGATTGAATAAATGCAAATTCACAGTCATAACAGGATTAACAGCCAAAACTTTTTTAATTTCCGTAAACTTTGCAAAATGCCATAACACAAGATTAGCCCCCATTGAATGTCCCATTGCATAAACACAATAAACATTTGACATTTTACTATGCACAAAATTCATTATTTCACTTAAACATTGTTCAGATTGCAACCACACCCTACTTGGTATCGATGCCACAACAACCGATAAATTAAACTTTTGCATCGCCGCTTTAGCAATTTTTTCGTATTTATTAGCATAGCCTTTTGTCGTTCCACCTGCGCCAGTCAAAATAAGTAAAACATCCGGACCACTTTTATAAAACTCAAACTTAATATCTTGCATAAGTTAAAATTTACCCTTAAATCAGTTTTTGACTAATTTTCGTATCAATATCTACTTCACACTCATCAATCATAAGATGTAGTTGTTTTAAAATTTCTTTGACAGATTTTTGCACCTCTTCGTTACTTCCAAATGTAAATTCTTTGGCTTGCATATATGACTTATGTACTATGTTTGAATATTTATCTTTTGTCTTTTTTTCATTATGTAACGTAAACTTTAACTCTATTTTACCACCAAGTAATTCATCAAAACTTCTATTTGGTAATATTTCAAAATGAATTCCATTATGCTCGTAATTTTCCCAATGATCTTTAAAGATTTGAATAAAAGCAGCTGTATCATATACTTTGAAACCAGGAAATTCACTAACAATATTCTCCACAATAAATTTACGAATCTTATGCGTTTCTTCTTGATAAACTTTGATCATGTAATCAATTTTACTTTTGTTTTCCAAATAAAATTCCAATGTTTTTTTATCTGTAAATAAATTATTATCTTTCATTAAAAACTCCTTTATATGTTTTATAAAATCTTGCAGGTAAATATAATTCTCCTGGTCTTTCAAATCATCCTTATTTAATTGCTGAAAAAGCCCCACCAAATCTTTATATAAAAACTCTATAAATTTTGGATTAGACGGTTTAGATTTATTAAACTCTGGCTTGAGATAAATAAATTTAACTGGCAATTTATTTGTATTAGCATTCTTTATTTGTTTTTCATAATTCACTGTTTGATTGTCTTTTGACTCAAAAGCATAAATTTTATTTTCGATGACAATCCAAAAATTGGAATACTTGATGAGTATATCCAACCTACCTTTCCGCGAAATAGGAATTTCTGTTTCTATGCTTTCAAAATTAGCAGACTCTAATAATTCAACAAAATCAACAGATTCATTTTTTGAAGAAGTTTGCTTTAAAATATTTTCAATAATTGTACGACTAGTCTTTCTTTCATCTAAAAAATAAGCTAAGTATTTAGAAATAATCACTTCGTTATAGGCCTTATCAAGTATTGCTAAAAAAGTTTTAGGCGTTTTCTTTTCTTGAATATTATTTAATTTATTTTGTAATTCACCATAATCAATTATCATAATACTCCTGTTGTTTATTGGTGTTCCCTGCGGTAGTCGAAACCACATCTGAAGCTTAGGAGGCTTCCGTTCTATCCATTGAACTAAGGGAACAAATCTGCCACAAGTATAGCAAAAAAACTTGCAATACGCAAGTTTACATCGTTCATCAATTAACATTTTTAGTTAATTTTTGCAACAACCGTCGACAAGCAATTCTCGTATTTTTGTAAGTGTTAAATCCGGTTAAGCGCACATAACCTTCGCCACAAGTTCCAAACCCCACACCAGGCGTACAAACAATTCCTAAGTTATTCAATAAATAATCAAAAAACTGCCACGATTTCATTTGCTGTGGACAACGCACCCATACATAAGGAGCATTTTCCCCACCGAAGTACTGCCAATTCAGTTTTTGTAAAGTGCGACAAATTAAACGCATATTACGTTGATAATAAGTAATATTTTTTTGTACTTCGCTTAATCCAACTGTTGTAAACACAGCCGCAGCACCTCGCTGTACAATATAACTTACACCATTGAATTTTGTAGACTGACGCCGACACCATAAACGATTAAGACTAATACCATCCCAACATAATTTTTTAGGAATAATTGTATAACCACAGCGCACACCAGTAAAACCTGCCATTTTTGATAAGGAGCAAATTTCAATTGCGCATTCATTTGCACCTTCAATTTCATAAATACTTTTTGGCAAATCAGGTTCAGTAATAAAACAAGTATAAGCGGCATCATACAAAATAATTGCACCTTGCTGACGAGCAAAACTTACCCATTGTTGTAATTGCGCACGATTATAACAAACTCCGGTCGGATTTGCTGGATTGCATAAATAAATAACATCTGCTTGAATTTTATCATTTGGCAACGGCAAAAAATTATTTTCGGCAGTAGCCTCAAAAAACTGCACTTGCCGTCCCAACATTAAATTAGTTTCCAAATAAACAGGATACACAGGGTTACACATTGCAACCCTAATCTGTGAGCCAAAAATATCCAACAAATTACTTACATCACTTTTAGCACCATCACTGATAATAATTTCATCGCTGTCAAGTTTGACTTGATATTGTGTAAAATAAAAATCAGTAATCGCTTCACGTAGCCACAAATACCCAATTTCTGGACCATAGCCATGAAAAGTTTTAACTTGCCCCATTTCTGAACAAGCATATCGCAAAGCTTTCACAATACACCCAGGTAAAGGTCGTGATACATCACCAATACTTAACTTAATTAACGAACTTGCTGAATGTGCTTTTTGAAATTCCTGCGTTTTTGTTGCGACTTTGCTAAATAAATAATTTTCTGGCAACGCTAAATAATGTTGGTTAATTTTCATCATCAACCTCAATTACACCATAAAAAACCGACTTTGCAGGACCAAGCAGTCGTACCTGTTCACCACTATAATCCACAACCAACTCACCACCCGGTAGTTGCACCCGAATTAACTCTTCCCGATTACATACACCACGTACCACACTCGCTACTGCGGCAGCACAAGCCCCAGTTCCACAACCAAGCGTTTCTCCCGTACCACGTTCCCAAACTCGCATCTGTAACAAATTTTTACCAACCACTCTCACAAATTCAACGTTTGTTCCATTAGGAAAAACTTGACTGTGCTCTAACTTTTGACCTAAACGTTGAATGTTGTAACTTTGAATATCAAATTGTGGAAACCATACGACGTGTGGATTTCCCACATCAACCGTTACCAAACCTTGCATCCCTAATAAATTAATAGTACCAACACTAACCGTCCCCATATTCACACTGTAATAATTATCACGTAAACGTCGTACTACTTTAATGCCACTTTTGGTGGCTATACGCACAAGATTGCCAGACATTTCTCCCTTTTCATACAACCATTGTGCTACGCACCGAATTGCATTACCACACATCAACCCTTCACTACCATCGGCATTATACATAGCCATTGTTACATCAGCATCAACCTCGGCCGGTAGAATCAAAACCAAACCATCACTTCCAATTCCAAAATGACGGTTACTCAAAAACCGAGCTAATTTTTGTGGTTGAGATATAATTTGATTGCGTGCATCAAGATAAATATAATCATTTCCTACACCTTGCATTTTTGTAAATTCAAGCAACATTAATGCTATTTATGTTTGATGCACTAAAAAAGTGATTTACTTATCTAACTTAATTTCCAAAGGTTGATGACGTAATAAATCCGTACTCGTCAAATAATACTTAATGCCATTTTTTGTATAAACTACATCGCCACGTCCACCCTTACCGTGTAAGTGTCCATAAACCACAGCATCGACGTGATATTTCTCACATAACTTTGTAAAAGGCGAATCATCACGCATACAATTAAATGGTGGATAATGTAAAATTGCTACTAACTTTTTATCGCCTTTTGCTCCTGCATTTTGCAAAGACATTTCAAAACGCATGACTTCACGGTCATAGATTTTTTTATCCTCATCCGATTGCACACGATTGCGTTCAGGAGTTTGCCAGCCACGTGTCCCCACAAAAATTGTATCACCAATCGTAACACTATCATTTTGTAAAACCTTAATTGTATCACCCACAAAAGTACGAATTTTTGAAATACTTTTCCACCAATAATCGTGATTACCACGGATAATTACCTTAGTTCCATTCAAGTTACGAATAAAGTCAAAATCAGCTTGTGTTTCTTCCATACGCATTGCCCACGAAATATCGCCAGCAATAATACCAACGTCATCTGGACCTACCACAGCATTCCAATTTTTTTTGATTTCATCTTCGTAATTTTGCCAATGTTCCCCAAAAATATTCATCGGTTTGTCAACAGTAAACGAAAGATGAAAATCAGACAAAGCAAAAACTTTCACTAACGTTTTCTCCTAAAATCGAAGTTTTCCCACGCACCATCTTCTGGTGGATTTACAATAAACTTCATTCTGTCATGAGTTGTTGGATGATTAAATTCTAATTGATAAGCCCATAAAGCAATGTCTTTAATTCCTTTACGACTACCACCATAACGAGCATCACCCACAATCGGATTACCAATATGTTTCATTTGTACACGAATTTGATGTGAACGTCCAGTTTCCAATTCAACAGCAATCAAGGCATCACCCTTTACTGTATCAATAATTTTGTAAGTCAATTCAGCACGTTTAGCACCTGTCGTCGACTGTGGTACAACAGCCACTGTATTATGAATAGTGTCTTTTGCCAACCAATTAACCAAAGTTGCCGAACGTTCCTTTGGAATTCCATTCACCACAGCATAATAAGTTTTTTTAAAAGTTCCATTTTTAATTTGTTCACTCAAACGAGCAGCTGCCTTACTGGTCTTAGCAAAAACCATCACACCACCAGTCACACGATCTAAACGATGCACAATTCCAACAAAACCACCTGTCTGTGCTTTTAAAGATTCTTGTAAACTTTCGTCCTTTGAACTATCTGCCACAGTTGGCACATTTTGAGGTTTAATTACGACCAATAAATGATTGTCTTCGAAAATAACAGCATTTGTTTCCATCTAAATACAGTATACATTGCAAAAAAAAACAAGTAAACAATTTGCATCTATTTATAATTACTGTTAATATATATTTACAGGAGGTATTGTTCAATGGGATGTGAAGGATGTCCAGGTTGCGGCAAACCTACGAAATAATTAACAGATTATGAAATTGGGGAAAGGAAATTTATTTGCTATTATCGAAAGCGCCTTATTTACCATTGGTGCAATCTTTTTTGCATTAGCTTTAATAATTCCATCAAACCCAATTTTAATGTTAATCGTAGGATTTTTATGTGGGCTTGCGGGTATAATTTTATGGTTATACCCGACAATAGCTCGCTTTTTTAGCGAATCTCTCCGTAATCGCAGTAGTAATACAGCAAAAATTGCAGACATCGCACAAAAAATCCAAGGTGCAGATAATGAAAAAAATAACACCTACGAACTCCACCGTTCTGATTCCTACGACAACATCACAGACGAAATTATCAACAACAAAAACGAAGACGATAATTACTAATTTTAAATTATAACAAAAACTCACTACCGTCCGTAGTGAGTTTTGTTAATTTCAAAAGTTAATATATTTACTCTAATAAACTAAAAATAAATTTAGCGAGTCAATTCTGGTTCTGGTGCTTGTTCTGGTTCAGCATGCCAGCCTTGAACTGTTAAAAACTGTTTACGGAAACCTAATTTACTGTACAATGGCACGTTAACTGGATGTCCGTCCATCGTATCCAAGAAAACGTGTTTAGCCCCCATTTGCTTTACATAAGTATTAAAATGTTTAACTAACAAACTGCAAACACCCATTTTACGAAAATCAGGATCAGTACCAATATCATTTATATATGCATGTTCACCATCAGTACCACCCAACAAGAAACCTGCAATTGCTCCGGTTTTATTGTGGCGTGCTAAAAAAGTAACCACATCCACGTCTTTTGAATTTGTTGCAAAATCTTTTTAGTATAATCCAAAGTTGCAATATCACTAGCATAAACACTATCTACCCCATTAATCGAACGGTCATAAACTCGAGCAAAATTTACTAACTAATTTAAAAAGCACCCGAGCAAGAGTGTTTTTTTAAAAGATATCATTGATATCACTAGCATCTTGTAAAGGTACAATTTCTGGCAAATTTGCTTTGACTTTAGTTTGTGGAACAGCAACAGTCGCAACTCCATTATTCTTACTAACATCTTCAGGATTCATAAAAGTTGTCAATTCACCAATGAATTGTAATTTGAAATACGGAGTCGGACCACTACGGTTCTTTGCTACAATAATCTTTGCTTCATAATCACGACTGTGTGCATTTTGTTCACTTTGTGTTTCAGTTTTAGGTTTGTGAATAAATAAAACCATATCAGCATCTTGTTCAATTGAACCAGATTCACGTAAATCAGATAACATAGGTTCACTATCTGATTTATCAGAACGTGCTTCAACACCACGATTTAACTGCGACAACATCAAAACTGGTACTTCCAATTCCTTCGCCATCATTTTCATCATACGGCTATTCGCCGCAACTTGCTCTTGACGACTTTCATTACGTGTCCCTGTTGCAGGCGCACCCATTAAACCCAAATAGTCAATCATAACTAAATCCAAACCACGTTCACGTTTCAAACGCATACATTTACGTAAAATTTCCGTAGCAGTAATTGTACTACTTGCATCCAAATAAATATCTGCATTTTGTAGTTTTGCATTAGCATCCCATAAGCGAGACCATTCTTCTGGAGTTAATTCACCGTGCAAAGCACGAGACAATGAAACCCGAGCGACCGAACAAATTGCACGATTGACAAGTTCTACTTTTCCCATTTCCAAAGAGAAAACAGCAACCTTTGCTTTACTATACAACGCAGCATTTAAAACAATATTCAAAGCAAAACTAGTTTTACCCACACTTGGACGTGCACCAATAATGATTAAAGAACCTTTTTGTAAACCATTCGTGATACTGTCCAACACAGTATAACCTGTCTTAATTCCCCTTAAAGCCGCAGGGTTATTCGCTACTAATTCGAAATTATTTAAAACAGTCGGCAAATCGTTAGATAATTTTGTTAATTCTTGACGTTCTTGTTCTTTACTAATATCAAAAATCAAACGTTCAGCAAATTGCACAGCAGATTGTGCATCTTCCATAAACTTCTTTTGCTTTTCGTCTGGTTTGGTTAAAGCTTTGGTAATATCAGCTGCTGCACGTTGTAAGCGACGCAAGGTTTCATCCTTGCGCAAAATAGCAATATAATTACGAAAATTAACCGACGAAGGTGCAATATCAATTAAATTTGCTAAATATTCATTGCCACCAACATTTTCTAATTCGCCCATTGTTTTTAAACGTTCGGACAAAGTAACCAAATCAACGGCAACATTTTTGGTTGCTAAATAACAAATAGCATTATAGATAATACGATGCGCTGGTGTGTAGAAATGTGATGGTTGTAAACGTGTAAAAGTTTCCAGACAGTCATTATCCATCAATACAGCAGCAATTACAGATTGTTCGGCTTCCAAGTTGTATAACATCAAAAAATTATAACACGACAGTGGATTACTTGCAATATCTTTTGAGTTATGCTATACTCACGTGTTGGATAAATGGGCAATTAGCGACTGCCTGTAACCCGTGCGCTAACCGGGATTGACCACACGGCTGAGAGCGTGTACCGAATGATGATAGACAGCATCTATCGGTGTTGACGTTTGACGGCTTAGTAGTCGGTGAGATTGCGAATCGTGTCAGATGGGGAACCAAGCAGCACTAAACAGTTTTCGCCGAGCTAATTAAGTGACGCCAGACCGAGCCATTAGACTGGTTACCGTCTTTTGAGAAACGACCGAACCGTGTCCAACACCATTACACCACTTTAAGTGGTGTTTTTTATTTTGTTAAAGAATCTTTAAATTTTTTACTTGCCTTAAACACAGGCTTAGTTTTGGCTTTAATTTTAATTGTTTCTCCAGTCTGTGGATTACGTCCTTGTCGTGCAGGCGTTTTTTTAATTTGAAACTTGCCAATATCTAGCACAACTTCATCACCACTCTTTACGCCATCAACAATTTGATTTTCCAACCACGATACCATATTTTTCGCATCTTTTTTTGTTGTACCGAATTCAGCACTGAATTCCATGATTAAATCACTTTTACGCATATTCTTGTTATTTCCTTTGCATAAATAATTTAATCAATACACTACCACTAATTATTAACGCCACTGCATAACACAAGATATTAGCAATACTTACAGCCATAATACCTAAAGGTTTGAGTGCTAATAACTCAAAAACAATTTTAGTTACTCCACCAATAATTAACGCCCACATTGGCACTTTCTCATGGTCACAACCTTGTAAAATACTTCCCGTAACCTGCGTTAAACCAATTAAAATAATTGCCCAACTTTCAATACGCAGCAGTAAAATACCAATTGAAAGTTCTTCTGGTCTTCCATTAAAAGCACGTCCGTACAACAAAGTTAAAATAAACTTCGGCAACAAAAATAACCCCAAAGTTGCAGCCAAACCAAACAAACAAAAAACACCTAACGCTATCCAACTTTTTTGTCGCATTGTCTTGTAATCACTTTGTTTAAAGGCTCGTGAAACCATCGGTAGCATTACCGTCGCAATTGCCACACCAACAACACTCGGTACGTTAATTAAGGTATGTACTGAACCCGTAGCAATTCCATATAATTCTGTCGCTTGTGCCACACCATTACTCTTTAAAGCATTTACTACATAAAAGCTATCAAATAGTTGTACTAATGGAAAGGCAAGCGACATTACCATAATCGGTGCAGAAATAGCAAAAATTTGTCGTACCACTTGCCACGATAACAATGACCAAAAACCTAATTTTTCATTTTGAGTTATAACACTTTGTTTTTGTTGGCGTACTTGTACAGCATAAACAATTGCCAACATAACCACATCCACCAACTCTGAAATTGCCACAGCCAAGATTGCACCAAACACAGCCCACAAAATACTGTAGCGAATCAACCAAAAAGCCAAAGTTAAACCAACACCCACTTTAACAACCTGTTCCACGATTTGTGAAACAGCCGTCGGTAGCATATTATTCAATCCTTGGAAATAACCACGATAAGCCGAGATTACACACACAAACCATACTGCTGGTGCGATTGCTAAATATAACGTCCAAATCTCTGGTTTACCCTGCCATCCAGCAATTGGTCGTGCTAAAGCTAAAAAAACCAATGTGATGACCAAACCAATCACAAACAACACAACTAATGCATTTACAAAAACCCGTTTTGTTTGCCGACGGTCATCACGAACGCGTGCAATCATTTTGGACAAAGCCACCGGAATTCCTGCCGAAGAAACAATTAACAATAAGGCATACAAAGGAAAAACTAATTGATATAGACCGATACCATAGTTACCGACAATATTAGATAAAGGTATCCTAAATAAAACGCCCAGCAAGTGACAAATCACACCTGCTGAGCTGAGAATCAAAGCACCTTTAACCAAACCTTTTTTCGCCACAACTTAATATGTGCGAAAAATCATCTTTTAATTATTTCACTGCTTTACCACGTGCGCGTAAACGTTTACCGTGGTCTAATTCAATTTTACGAATACGTAGATTTGCCGGAGTAACTTCTAATAACTCATCATCGTTGATAAATTCCAACGCTTCTTCAAGGGTAAATTGAATTGGTGGAGTTAAACGTAACGCTTCATCACTACTCTTAGAACGCATATTTGTTAATTCTTTCTTCTTACAAACGTTAACTGTAATATCATCACCAGCAGGATTTGAACCAACGACCATACCACCATAAACGGTAATTCCAGCACCGATAAATAATGAACCACGGTTTTGTGCGTTATACAAACCATAAGCATTACTTTCGCCATCCTCAAATGCAATCAAACTTCCAGATTGGCGAGTTGCAATATCGCCTTTGTAATAATCATAACCATTACTAATGGTATTCAAAACACCTTCACCTTTGGTATCAGTTAGCAATTCACTTTTATAACCAAACAAACCACGTGCAGGTACTAAAAACTCTAATTTCAAGCGACTACCGTGTGGAGTCATACCCAACAATTCACCACGACGTGCCCCCATCTTTTCCATAACAGGTCCCATACTTTCTTCTGGCACATCAATGAATGCTTTATCAATTGGTTCTAGTAACTTACCATTTTCATCACGTTTATACAAAACTTTTGGCATACTAACAGCAAATTCATAACCTTCACGGCGCATATTTTCAATCAAAATTGATAAATGCATTTCACCACGTCCACTCACCTTGAATGCTTCGGTTGAATCAGTATCAGTAACTTTCAAACTCAAATCTTTATCAGCTTCCTTGTATAAACGTTCACGTAAATGACGACTGGTCACAAATTTACCTTCTTTACCAGCTAATGGACTGTCATTAACCATAAATGTCATTTCCACGCTTGGTTCACTAATCTTGGTAAATGGCAAAGCTTGTGGATTTGCTGTACTACAAACGGTATCACCAATTCCAACATCAGCACAACCCGAAATACAAACAATATCTCCACCTTCGGTTTTATCAATTGGCAATTTTTTCATTGCCATAAATTCACAAATCTGTGTAACTTTAAAAGTTGTTTTAATTGCTGGATTATAATAGTTAACACGTACAGCACTTGCGTTAACAACCATTTGCCCATTGGTAACTTTACCAACAGCCATTTTTCCAACGTATTCACTGTATTGAGTTGCCGAAACCAACATTTGGAAATCATTTGAATCTTCATATTCCGGAGCTGGTAAGTATTCCACAATTTTATCCAAAAGTGGTTGCATATCTGTTGTCGCACTTTCTACCGTTAAACCAGCAATTCCATTACGTGCACTGGCGTAAACAAAAGGACTGTCTAATTGTTCCGAACTTGCATCCAAATCCATTAATAAGCCCAAAACTTCATCTTCAACTTCCTTAATACGAGCATCTGGACGGTCAATTTTATTGATAACAATAATTACTTTGTGCCCTAATTCCAAAGCCTTTTCCAATACAAAACGTGTTTGTGGCATTGGTCCTTCATAGGCATCAACAACCAACAATACGCCATCAACCATTTTTAATGAACGCTCAACTTCACCACCAAAGTCAGCGTGCCCGGGAGTGTCGATAATATTGATTTTTACTCCTTTATAACGTACGGCACAGTTCTTCGCTAATATCGTAATACCACGTTCACGTTCCAAAGCATTGCTATCCATTACACGATCAGCCACAACTTGGTGATCACTAAAAGCTCCACCTTGTTTTAATAATTCATTCACTAAACTTGTTTTACCGTGGTCAACATGCGCAATAATTGCTACGTTACGAATCTTTTCATTCTTCTGTATCATAGGGACAAGCATAACACAAAAAAAGCAAAACTGCAACAACTCAATGTAAAATACTCACTACTGTAACTTAACGTTTTCTTCACCTAAAATTTGATGTAGCTCATATAAAATAGCCTTACATTCTCTTACTTTAATTTCCGGAGCAAAAGCATTTCCGGTTGCTGTATCCTTAATCACAACTGGAATATCGCCACTGTAAGAAGTTAAAACATTGAAACAATCTGTTTTAACAACTGGGTCTTGCAAGTTAAAACGCAAATATAACTTTTGTTGTTTTTCAACTGGAACTTCCATCGGTGCTGTACGATTTAATAATTCCAAAGAATCAGCAATCACAATTGGACTTTGTCCATCACGTATCGAAATTTTACCACTAATTTTAACAACACTTTCTTCAGTAACTATGTTTTTTACGCGAGCCCAATTTTTGGGAAACATCATCACATCACAAGTTCCCAACAAATCTTCCACGCTTAATATCGCCATTTCTTCGTGTTTTGCTTTGGTATAAACTTTTTTTATGCCTGTAATCAAAGCACCCATCGTTACATTACTGCCGTCTTCAAATTCCGGTTCATCTAATTGCGAACTTTCATCAGCATCATCAACCTCTTCTGTTTTAACTTCCTCATCGGCATCTTTATCTTTGGGTAGTTTACTTGTATTAAAAGTAAACTGATTGAAGGAACTCAAATATTCTTCCAATGGATGTCCACTTAAATACATACCAACATATTCTTTTTCAAATCGTAACTTAGTGAAGTTATCGTACTCTTTTATGTTCGGTAATGTAACTTCAACATCATTCGTTTCAGCCACACCACCAAAAAGCGAAATTTGACCAGATTCTGCCGCTTTCTTATCATTAGCAACTGTCTTCACAACAGTTGGATAAATACTCATCAATTGACTACGATAAGCACCTAAACCATCAAAACATCCTGCTAAAATCAAACTTTCCAAACAACGTTTATTTAAAACTTCGATTGGAACACGTTTACAGAAATCCATAAAAGAAGTAAAGTTGCCATTTTTTTCACGTTCCTCAATAATTGAAGCAACCATACCTTCACCCACATTTTTAATTGCCGACAAACCAAAACGAATGGATTCATTATCTGATTCAACCGTAAACAAAGAAGCACTCTTGTTGATGTCAGGTGGCAAAACCACCTTACCTTTAACACGAATTTCAGCAATATAATGCGTCATATCGTCCCATTTGTTAATACGATTGTTAATCATTGAAGCCATAAAGAACGAGTAATAATAATAACGTAAATAAGCTGTCTGATAAGCTAAAAAAGCGTAACAAGCTGCGTGCGATTTGTTGAAAGCATAACCAGCAAACTTTTCCATTTTCGCAAAAATACTTGCTGCAACATCTGGTGCAACCCCATTGTTTACAGCACCTTTAATGTTTAAACTTTCATCACCATACAAGAAAATCTTTTTTTGTTTTTCCATTTCGGCAACTTTCTTTTTACCCATTGCACGACGCACAATATCAGCTTGTCCTAACGAATAACCACCAAGTACCTGGAAAATCTGCATAACCTGTTCTTGGTAAACAATTTGCCCGTAGGTTTCTTTCAAAATATCTTTTAATAGAGGATGTTCATAAACTGTTAATTCTGGATGGTGTTTATTACGGCAATAAGTAGGAATCATATCCATTGGTCCTGGACGATACAAAGACACACCAGCAATCAAGTCTTCAATACAGTCTGGTTTTAATTCCTTCATAAACTTTTTCATTCCACCACTTTCAAGTTGGAACACGGCGTCAGTCTCACCAGCACTAATCATTTTATAAACGTTCGGGTCATCATAATCCATGTGATAAAAATCAATTGTCTTACCCAATTGTTTTTGTACAGCCTTAATTGCACCATCGATATCGGTAGTAGTAATCAACCCTAAGAAGTCCATTTTCAAGAAACCTAAGTCTTCAACTTCATTCTTATCATATTGGGTTGTGACAATACCCCCATTTTTCGCCAACGGACACGCATCACCAACAATGCGTTTACAAATCACAACACCTGCTGCGTGCACACTGCAATTGCGAGGGAACCCTTCTACCTTAATCGCCATATCGACGATTTTCTTTACCATTGCATCATCACGATACATTGCCGCTAACTCTGGCTTATACAAATCATCAAACTTTGCTTTTTCTTTCGCTAACTTTTCCGGATCAGTAATTTTTGATAAATCTTTTAAGCCAAAAATATATTCCAAAAATGGTGGCTTTTGACGTTGGTTAATTTCAATCGGTTTCGTAATCTTTGCCACTTCAGCAAAAGGTAAATCAAACACACGCGCGATGTCCTTAATCGCCGCTTTGGCTGCCATTGTACCAAAGGTTACAATCTGACACACATTATCACGATGATACTTATCAATCACGTATTCGATAACTTCACCACGACGTTTACAACAAAAGTCCAAATCAAAGTCCGGCATACTTCGACGTTCTAAATTCAAGAAACGCTCAAACAGTAGATTATATTTTAAAGGGTCTAACTTTGTAATGCCCAAAGCATAGGCTAAAATCGAACCGGCACCAGAACCACGTCCTGGTCCAATTGGAATATCATTCTCACGAGCAAAGCGCATAAAGTCAGCAACAATCAGATAATAATCAATAAATCCCTGACTAGAAACAACGTGCAACTCTTTTTCATAACGTTCTTGAATTTCCGGTGTAATTTCACCATAGAGCCGTTTTAAACCCTCCTCGGCCTTACGTTTAAAGTAAGTTAAATTATCTTCATTCGTCGGTGACGTAAACGCCGGAATCAAGTCAGCACGTGCAAAAGGGTCACAGTTACACTTCTCAGCAATGACAACCGTATTACTAATTGCACGTGGTAAATCGGGAAACAACGCTGCCATCTCGGCCCCAGATTTATAATAAAACTGGTCAGTATCAAAACGCATACGGTCAACATCATTCACTTTACTCTGTGTTGCAATACAAATTAAGGCATCCTGCATTTCAGCATCTTCGTGATATAAATAGTGAATATCATTCGTTGCTACAATTTCAAGATTTAAATCTTGTGCCAATTTAACAATACCAGCATTGACCTTCTTTTGCATTGCAATACCGTGGTCTTGAACTTCCAAATAAAAATCTTCGCCAAACATTTCTTGTAAACGTACAGCGTATTTTTTTGCTTCGTCATACTGGTCTAACATTAAATAATGTGGAAT
>JAZSAE010000058.1:0-6578 GCA_045601705.1 Clostridia bacterium
CGAACCTACGGTGAACGGGTCAGAGCCATTTGCCTTACCACTTGGCGATACCCCTAAATGAAGTGCAGGGGTTTCGTCGTTAGACAGATACCCCTAAACGAAGCGTGAAATGTGACTTTACACGTATCTTTAATATTATACAATAGCACACAAAAAAACATCAATCAAAAAACCGTGCGAAACAAAAACAATATTCTTTACAAATAACACAACATAGTATATAATAGATATTGCTGAAGGGGTGTCGCCAAGCGGTAAGGCACGAGACTTTGACTCTCGCATTCGTAGGTTCGAATCCTGCTACCCCTGCCATTCATAACCTAATCCGAATCAAAATTTTTTAGTTCGCACGATTTATATTTGTCTTGTTAGTTTGTGACTACTTTTACCATCTTCGAGCCACACAGTAGGATCTCGATTATATTTTGCTTAAGTAATATTCTGTATGTATACTATAAAAGTTATGGAAGCACTGTATTTAAAAAAAATTAGTAAAGAGGATAAACAACTAGTTTTAAACTATATTACTGAGATGGTCGAAAACAGTAGCCGAATTAACGGCTTACGATTTTATGATAGCAAATCATTTGAAGAAATGTTAGAAAATTTTATTAAACAAGAAGCAATTAAATTTGAAAACTATGAGCAGGACAATTATCCTTATTTTCAGTATTTATTAATGCGCCAAACCGATAATGCAATGGTGGGTGCAGTTGGCATTCGTCCTTATATGACAAAATATCTTGATGAAATCTATGGAGGCAATATAGGATACAGCATTCGTCCATCTGAACGCCGTAAAGGATATGCTACTAAAGCCTTACAATTAGCAATACAAAAATACTACGAAATTAACCAGAAAGATGAAATAATTGTTTGTTGTTATAAGGATAATATTGGTTCTCGTAAAGCAATTATTAAAAACGGTGGCATTTTGATTGAAGAAAAACCTGGCATAATTTCCCGTCAAAAATATATAATTAAAAAAAACACCCCAATTTAAGATGACAAACGTAAATGATGTAGAAAATAACAGATTTACAATTTATAGTTTTTCACAAGTAATATTGTTACCTTTTGATGTTTGGTTTAAGGCATTAATTTTAACCAAAGCAACCTGAAAAAATTTCTTGATTTGTTTTGTACGTTCAAAATCGTATTTTAAGTTTTCTTTTTCAGTTAAATCACAAAAATATTTGTTATCCAAAAATCATTCTTCTGTTTTTTAGTATAACATATACTATCAGTTTTCGATTAAAGTTTTTAGTTCTAATGCCGTATAAATTATCGGAGTTCATTTTAAGTTAGTCGACCCCTGCCACTGAAAGCCCGGTTTTTATGACTGGGTTTTTTGTTGTTTATTTTTGTTCACTTAATCTTTATTTTGTGTTATACTTAAAGTGTAAACTTCTTAAAAAGGAGATTTTTAATATGAAATTTTGGAGAACTTTCTTTTTGTTGATTGGTGCTTTGTGTGGTACTTCTGCTATCTCCTACTTAGTGGCAGACAAAATTGTGGTCGACAAAAAAACATTCTTAATTATTAGCGCTGCTATTTGTGTTGGTTGTTTCTTGTTAGGATTGATTTTTGCAGTTCTAGTTGGACGCGCAAACAAAAAGCGTAAAAACTTAACCGTTGGTTTACAAAAAAATGACACAATCTTACAAAACGGCATTGAATATGTTGTTAAGAAACGTGGCACTGTACGTCCTGGTGAATACACTCTTTTAGCAACCGATGAAGACAACAAAACTTTCACTTTACGTGTGAATGATTACGTTAAAGAATACTCACACAATACTGCTTTGATTTTAAGCGAAGGTGATCGTATTTCGGCTCGTTCCAGCAATGTAATTTTACGTTAATTGACATTTTCATTAAACCTTGCCATATTGATAGAGTAAATGAAAAAATTAAGTGCGATATTTTTGGTTGCCTTAGTGGCTGTGGTGTTATCGGCTTGTACAGCTTTTTATGATGATAATTTAGAAACAACACCAATGGCTGAACCTTATCAGGCTACTGTTTTTTTACAAAGTAAAACCGGACTCAACATTATGCCAAACTTAATTACAGAATGGGAAGCCGATATCAATCGCCTAATTGCTGAAATGGCTTTGGAAGAATCACCTACACCGAAAATTACAGCCGTAGAAATTACTGGTGCTACCAACACTGATACTTATACCGTGAATTTGACATTAAGCAATGTTCCACCATTAAACATAAAAAAGACCGTACGTCCGTTTAAAATTGTTTACACGCAAACCATTTATAATCCAATTGAGTTATTACCAAACAGTGAATATTTTCATTACATAGTTGGCTATACAACGGAACGCCGTCATAGTACTGTAAATACGGAATGGATTGAAAAGCAAGAAGATGGCAGTTACATATATTTGTGGAATTCACGTGAGCCAATTGAATTTCAAGATGTTTATCCAAACCGACCATTGTATTATTTAATTGTCATTGTTGGTGGAATCATTATTGGTGTCATTGTTTATTTTGCTTGCCGATATAGTTATTGTAAAAAACAACAAAAGACGTTATAATACTGATTATGGCAATTGCAGTATTTGGTGATATTCACGGTAACTTGGAAGCCTTGGAAGCAATTTTAAAAGACATTAAACGTAATCGTAAAATTACTGATGTTTATTATTTAGGTGATGCTATTGTTTTTGGACCAGATAGTGCTGCTTGCTTGCGTTTGTTGCGCAAACATAAAGTTAAATGTGTTTTAGGTAATCACGAGCAACGTATTACCAAATATGACGAGTCAGCAATGGCGCAAACCTATGCTAATAAAGAATTGATTGAAGCAACATTTGCAACTTTAAATCGTGAAGACTTAGATTTTATTTCACAAATGCCGGTAGAAATTAAAATCAATTATAAAGGTGCAAATATTTTATTTACGCACTACTGCCACGACGAAACCGGCAAAGTTATTGATACACAAATTGAATTCAATGACAAAGACTTACGCAAGCATTTTAAGAACAAAAAATGTGATGTAATTTTCTTTGGTCATTTACACAAGCGTAAAATCTTAATTGACGAAGAAAGACACTCTTATATCTTACAAGGTAGTTCTGGTTGTGTTAAATCTGATAATACATTCTACACATTGTTTGATATTATCGATAACTATGGTGTTGATGATAATTTCAATATTTACCGTGTAGATGTCAAGTTCAATCGTAAAAAATTTGTAGCCAAAATGCAAACAGCAAACTTACCTGGCAAAGAAGTTTTTGCACCTTTCTGTTTTGGAATTAACTTTGAAAATAAAACTCAAAATAATAAGGAGAATTTATGAACGACCGTATTAAAGAAATTGCAGAAAAATTTATTAAGGAAGAAGGCATTTCTACAAAGACCTCACTCTTAATGGCTAGTTTAGGTTTGAACAAAAGCGCTGGCGATATTGCTGATATTGCTTATGGAATTAACTTCAACCAACATCTTTACAATGACGAACGCCAAAGCCAAATGATTGACTATTTAGGTTACGTAATGTTTAATTGGCAAATCTTGGCTTTGAGCATTGGTTTAAGCACAGAAGAAATTGCTAAACGTTTTGCTTCGGAATGGTTAACAAAACGTACAGGCAAAGCTTCGATTAAAGATTTATTGAAACATTTAAAAACACCAGTACGTACTCAAACACAACAGCCAAAATCAATTCCTGACTTTACTCGTCAAATGTAATTAACTCATCAACTGAAAGCCAAACAAACCTGCGCCTAAAAGTAAAAGATACACGGCAAACCAACGCAGGTCAATTTTGCGTGTTAAATTGAGCATAAACTTAATGGCAACAATGCCAGCAACAAATGCTGTAACAAAAGCCAATGTAATACTCCACAATCCCAAAGTATGAATACTGCCACCATTGAACAATTCAAAAAACAAAGACGCCAAGATAATTGGCATTGACATCAAAAACGAAAAGTCGGTGGCTTGCGCCGTATCCATTCCACTCAAACGACCGGTTGTAATTGTCATTCCACTGCGTGATAAGCCAGGCACAACAGCAACTCCCTGCGCAAGACCCATTGCGACAGATTGCCACCAACTGTGATGATTAGAATGTGGTCGAAAAATAGTCGGTAATAACAAATAAATTCCACACAAACAAAACAGGAAAGGCAAGGCTTGTAAATTAAACAAACTGTCAATTAAATCTTTAAAAACCAAAACAAAACTACATGTCAGCACGGTAGCTAAAATAAGTTGTAAACTTTCACGACAAAATGGATGACGGATTAAATACCAGATACGTTGCCAATAAACAACAACAACGGCTAACAAAGTTGCCAAATGTAATATCAACGTGAGCAATAAACCACCATCAGTAATGCCACAAAAACTTTCAAACAGCAACAAATGACCACTTGATGAAATCGGTAAGAATTCAGCAAAGCCTTGTAGTAAGCCGAGAAAGACAGCAGTATACCACGCCATAATTATATCTATGTTTTCGTTTTGCCAAAAATAGCACAAAGTGTTATGCTAATGTTAATGCAAAAAGAAGACTTATTAAAACGTATTCGCTTGTTCGCTACTCTATCGACCATCGCTTTTGTGGTCTTGATAGTTACTTTGTTAATTCAATTTGGCTTCATTACTTATTATCGTTCGGAAATCAAACAACTTCAACAAGATAACGTACAAATGCAAGAAGAAATCGAAGATATCAAAAAAGAAATTGAATACGTAAACGGCGCTTACAAAGACGATAATAATTAAGGTACTTATGCAAACAAAAGATCTATTAAACCAACAGATTCACCATGGTCGCCGTAAGAAATTACGTACACGCTTTTTAGATAACGGATTAGACACTTTTAACGAATGTGAAGTTTTAGAATTTGCACTAGGTTTTTGTGTTCCACGAATTGATACTAATCCAGCAGCACATAGCTTAATCAATTACTTTGGTTCTTTACAAGCTGTAATTGATGCCAAACCTGCCGACCTCATCAAAGTGTTTGGTATCGGTGAACAATCGGCTGTCTTTATCCATTTTCTAAAACAGTTTTCATCATATATAGATAAACAAGTTGTTACTCAATCTAAAATTAAAACACCTGAACAAGCAATTCAAGTTTTAAAGCCAATGTTAAGAAGATTTACTGTTGAGAAATTTGTGTTGGTTTGTTTAGGTACAGGTGGTAAAGTCAAAAAGATTCATACTATCACAAACCAAGAATTAGAAATGGTACACGTTAACGTCCGTGAAATTATTTCAGTTGTTACAGCTCACAAAACGACACAAATTGTTTTAGCACATAATCATTTAAATGATGACCCAAATCCGTCAATGGATGATATGCAACTGACACGTCGATTAAGTACTACATTCCAAAATTTAGGTATTAAGTTTTTAGACCACATTATTATTGCTGGTGACAATGATTATTCTTTCCATTGCAGTGGCTTGCTGGATAATTTACAGTCTAACAACTCGCATAAATAAGTAGCGACAAACAAATTGAAAGATACACATAAAAGTGAAACATACTTAAAATATTGACAAAAAATGCAAACACGATAATAATAAATTGATGGCAAAAGAATTTGTCGGCCAAGAATATATGGCTGCCACGAACGGCAAAGGTTTGCACGAACAAAATGCTTTTGCTCGTTTTTTCAGTCGTCTTACAATCACGGCAACTATCGGTATTACAGTCGTTTCATTGGCTATCATTGCTTTCTGTTGCTTTTTTAATATGTGCCCTATCATTGGTACTTCAATGATGACAACATTAAACGCATCGGGAAATAACACTGACAATGCAATTACTTGCACATTAGGCACACCAAAACACGGCGACATTGTTGTTTATAAACTTTATTTAAAAAATACTCGTTATTATCAATACCTAATTGATGCACAAAATGGTAGTGAGACTGCACAATGGATGATAAATGAATTAAAAGAAACTTACAATCGTATCGACGAAGGTGGTAATTATATGTACATTATTAAACGTTTAATTGCACTACCTGGTGATACAATTAGTATGCGTCGTATCGGTAGCAATTACGAAATTTATTTGAATGGTGAAAAATTAAACGAAGATTATCTTGACCCTTTGGTTGCTAAACCGGACGCAATGAATTATGTACAACTTTGGAATGTTTTAAATGACCGTAGCTATGCTGATATGAACGATTGGATTACTGTGCCTTGGGAAGTTTGTGCCCAAATCAATAACACAGAGAAACCAACAGACGGCAGTATTGTCAGCAAATATATGTTAAAAATTCCCGAAGGTTATACATTCTTAATGGGTGACAATCGTGGCTCAGCTGATACTGAATTTAATCATAGTTGGGATTCAACCTATCTTGGTCCATTGCCTGAAACAAGTTACGTTAGTTTGTGCGTTGACGTAATTAACAATGAAGTAAATTTACCAGAATATTTGTGGAATAAATTTGTTTATTACGTTTGCTTTGGTTGGGTATGGCAAAAATGAAGCCCAAAATCGTGGTCATCAGTGGTTTAACAGCCAGTGGCAAAACAGCACTTTCTATTTTATTAGCAAAGCAATTTAAT
>JAZSAE010000059.1:0-2155 GCA_045601705.1 Clostridia bacterium
TTTAATTTTGCACGTGCTATACTAAAAAAGTATATGCCTTCGTAGCTCAGTCGGTAGAGCAAAGGACTGAAAATCCTTGTGTCCGTGGTTCGATTCCGCGCGAAGGCACCACTTAAAAAATACGACAAACCCACGATGCAAGTATGCCAGAAAAGAACGTACAAAACAAAGAAATAGGAATTGCGATTCCTAATTTTTTTATGTTGGTTTTTGAAAAATATATTGTAGCAATGTAAAAAACTGTATCACTGCTTCCAGCTATAATACTTGCTACCCGTGTGATATAACTGTCTGGTCCATAAGTACAAACTATCTCATCAAACAAGGCAATTGAACCTGCACCACTAAATGGTTTTAAAAACATAAAATGAGCTAACTCTGGAGGCACACCTAAAAATGTAAAAACCGGAGCAAGCAAATCACAAATAGCTTTTAACAGCCCCGAAGCCTCAAATAATTTAACAGCCACCAAGATTGCCACAATGTATGGCAAAATATCAAAAATTAAGACTATTGCATCCTTAGCGCCTTTTACAAAGCCACCATACGCATCTGTGTTTTTTATACACGCAAACACGAAGATAAAAAGAATAAAAAGTGGAACAATATACAACTCCATCACTGCCCACCTTTTTTACAAGAACGACAAAATATTTTAACTAAAACTACGCCAACTACAGTAGAAACAAAAGACACAATTAACGTCGGCAAAATTACCCAAGACGCATCCATACTATTGTGCGATTGCAGAATTCCAATAATTGTCGTCGGAATTAATTGTAACGATGTGGCAGCCAGAATAAATAGCATTATCATTGGCGTGGATGCTTTGGTCTGATTTGGCTTCGCCATTTTCTCAATTGCGTTAATTGCAGCAGGCGTAGCCGCCCCAGAAGCACCAATCATATTTGCTGCAATATTTGTGGCAATATATACATTAACTTCATCCGTTTGTTCACCGAACAAAAACTTAATTGGCTTCTTTAATAGTTTAGCAATTTTTTCAATTAAACCAGCACGAGTAGCAATTTCCACAACAGCCATCCAAAAGATATAAATTGACGCCAAAGTAACAGCCAGCGAAAGTGATTCATTTACTGCTTTCAAAGAAGTAGCTAAAATAGCATCTGGATTTTGAAACAATAACCAAACACAAGATGAAATCATCAGCAAGAAAAAAATCGCTGTCATTTTCCATAAATATGCTTTACAATATGTGAGTTATGAAATTATATGCAATTGAAGGAACTGATGGTTCTGGTAAAAAAACTCAAATTAAAAAACTCTATGACTATTTAAAAGGACAAGGTGCCGATGTACATATCGTCTCTTTCCCTGACTATGACAGCCCAAGTTCAGGTCCAATCAAAATGTATTTGTCTGGTGAATTTGGTGATGATCCAAATGTGCTTGATGCTTATCAGGCAAGTACTTTATACGCAGCCGACCGTATTTGTAAAATGACTAAATTATTAAAGGAATTAAATTCAGAGTCAATTATTCTCTTTGACCGTTACGTGCAATCTAATATGTTACACCAAGCCGGCAAAATTCAAGGGCGTAAAGAACGTGAAACTTTTATTCGTTGGGTTGATGATTTTGAATTCAATGTTTTAAAATTACCACGCACTGATAAAGTTATTTTTATTGATATGCCAGCAGCAAAAGCTATGGAACTCATTAGCAAACGTGAGCAATTAAAGATTGGCGAAGAGTTTGACAAAGACATTCACGAAGCTAGTTATAATCACCTATCCAATGCTTATAATGCTGGATTAGAAGCTAGTGAAATTTTTGGTTGGTCAAACGTACAATGCTTAAACGAATTTGATGAAATTTTAACACCTGATGAAATTCACGAAAAAATTAAAACAATCTTGGAGATTTAATGAATTACTTAATTGTTACTTCTGACCCACTTAGCACAGAACAAGCAGTTTTAGAATATGCAAAAACTTATAATCCTAGTGATGTATTTCACATTAGCAAACACAGCGACAAGAAAGAAATAACTGTTGATGTCATCAACGATATGATTAACCAATTTAATTTAACTTCAATTGCTGATAAAAAATTATTTATTGTGTTTCAAGCTGAACTTATGAACACAAATGCACAAAATAAATTACTTAAAACGATTGAGGAAGCTACTGAT
>JAZSAE010000060.1:0-12641 GCA_045601705.1 Clostridia bacterium
CTATGCTGATATGAACGATTGGATTACAATGCCTTGGGAAGCTTGTGCCCAAGTCAATGACACAGAAGAACCAACAGATGGCAGTATTATCAGCAAATATATGTTAAAAATTCCCGAAGGTTATACATTCTTAATGGGTGACAATCGTGGCTCGGCGAACCTTGAATTTAACCACAGTTGGGATTCAACTTATCTTGGACCATTGCCGACATCAAGTTATGTAAGTTTATGTGTCGATGTGATTGACAAAGACGTTAATTTACCACAGTACTTATGGAATAAATTTGTTTATTACGTTTGCTTTGGTTGGGTATGGCAAAAATGAAGCCCAAAATCGTGGTCATCAGTGGTTTAACAGCCAGTGGCAAAACAGCACTTTCTATTTTATTAGCAAAGCAATTTAATGCCGAAATTATCTCGGCCGACAGCCGTCAAGTCTACCGTGGCTTAGATATTGGGACAGCAAAAATCACACCAGACGAAATGCAAGGCGTACCACATCATTGTTTGGATATTGTTGACCCAGTTACAAATACGCGTTATTCAGTCGGCGATTTCCAACGTGATGCTTACCGAATTATTGACGAAATTATAGCACGTGGCAAAGTCCCTTTCTTGGTCGGTGGCACAGGTTTATACACTCGTGCGATTATCAACGGTTATGGTTTTGATGAACAACCAAACCAACCACGCTACGACGTTTTACAAATTTGTTTAACACCACCAAAGGCTGTGATTGCTCCCAAAGTCCAACAACGCAACGAAGAACGTGTGGCACAAGGAATGTTTGAAGAAACTAAAGACTTACTGGCACGTGGTGTTAGTACAGACTTTTTATATAAACTTGGTTTGGAATATCGTCTTAACGTACGTTACTTACAAGGCGAAATTGATTTAGCAACATACTATGACGAACTGTATCACCAAACGATGCAATTTATCAAACGCCAACGTACGTGGTACCGCAAGGAAGACCCGACCTGCACCCATTACTTAACCGACCCACAAGATTATTACACGACCGCCAGCCAATTAATTAAAGACTTTCTTGCCTAAAAAATTGTCTATTTTTTTAGTACACACATCTTGATTTTGTCTTTTGCGGTATGTTAAAATTGGCGCATGAAAAAAAGTAATTTGCGTCCGTTCAATAAAAAGACTTTGAAAGCAGTTTCACTGGCTGTGGGGCTTGGCATGCTTGGTTGTTGCACCTTGAACAACCAAATCAAACAAGTTAAACACGACCGAGAAATTAACACTTTCAAAACCGAACTAGTTAATTACGTAACCAACCACGTTAATGAATTTAACCATTTAGCAGTCGATGCCGACGGAACAAAAACGCTTTTTATTTCGCAAAAGTTTCCACCGCTGGCGATTATTTACCACCACAACGGTGAAATTACTTTGAATTTTAACCGTGAATATTTATCAGTAGAAACCGCTATGCAAAGGCACCCGCACTTAACCGCCCAAATCCGACAATACATTAACTCACCACAAATTACCGACAGCAAACAACGTTAATCAAAAAACACCTTAACTTTTGGTTAGGGTGTTTTGCTTTTTTATATCGTCTTTTATTTTGCAACAATAAAATTAACTAATTTGTTTTTAACATAAATTGTTTTCTTGATGTCGGTAGGTATGTTTTTTAATTGTGCACGACATTTTTCTACCACTGTAGCTTCGTCGTCTGTCGTGTTAATCACTAAACGCCCAACAATTTTAGAATTAACTTGAACCACAATTTCTACCGTATCTTGAACAAGAGCCGCTTCATCGACGGTTGGCCAAGTTGCATCTTTGACACCATTCCATAATTCTTCGGTAATGTGTGGTGCAAACGGATTTAAAATTGTTAATAAGGTTTCATATTCGTAACGGTTAATCGTACCTTGTTTTTCAATCGCATTCATCAAAATCATAATTTGTGATACAGCTGTATTGTATTTCATCGCTTCCATATCAGTTGTGATTTTTTGAATGGAATAGTTAAATAAATATTTCAAAGCTGGACTAAATGTATTGCCGGCCACAACTTTGTCTTGTAACGCCCAAACACGTTGCAACAAGCGATGACACGCCTTGACACCGTCGTTACTCCAGACAGCAACTTCTTGATAATCGCCGATAAACAAAACCCACAAACGCAAAGCATCTGTACCATATTGGTCGGCAACATCACGTGGGTCAACCGTATTCCCCAAGCTCTTACTCATTTTTACACCACCTTCACCCAAGATGATACCTTGCGAAATACGTGCTTTACAAAATTCGTTTAACGGAAATAAACCTTGGTCATACAAGAACTTTGTCCAGAAACGAGCGTACAGTAAATGACGTGTTGTATGTTCGTTCCCACCATTATATAAAGTAATCGGCAACCACGCTTTCATCTTTTCTGGGTCAGCAAAAGCTTGCTGGTTATGAGGGTCGCAATAGCGAATGAAATACCAACAACTGCCTGCCCAGCCTGGCATTGTATCGGTTTCACGTTTTGCATCAGCACCACAGGTCGGACATTTGACGTTGACCCATTCGGCAATTTTAGCTAATGGACTTTGACCATCGTTCGTCGCTTCATAACTTTGTGTTTCAGGTAACAAAACAGGCAAATCTTTTTCTGGAACAGGAACCATACCACAATGTGGACAATGAATAATCGGAATTGGTTCACCCCAGTAGCGTTGACGAGCAAACACCCAGTCGTGCATTTTATAATTTTTGGTTTCACGAGCGACACCCTTTTCAGCCAACCAATGCGTGATATTTTTCTTTGCTTCTTGCACTGTTTGACCAGTAAATTGTGCCGAGTTGATTAACTTTGCATTTTGAGCAAGATACACATCTTTTTCCAAAGCTGCACCGTCAATTTTACCATCGATAACTTGCACCATTGGAATGTTGTGTTTGGTTGCAAATTCATAATCACGTTGGTCGTGCGTTGGCACAGCCATAACTGCGCCTGTACCGTAATTACCTAACACGAAGTCAGCGATGTAAACATCAACTGCTTGACCGTTGACCGGGTTAATCGCAACGATACCATCCAAACGACAACCAGTTTTATCTTTCGCCATTTGTGCACGTTCAAATTCACTCTTACGTGCTGCTTGCTGGCGATATTGTTGGACAGCTTCCCAGTTTTTAATTTGTGGTTGTAAAGTATTCAACAACGGATGTTCTGGTGCAAGGACGACAAAAGTACAACCAAAAATTGTTTCAATACAAGTAGTGAAAATTTTGATTTGACCACCTTGTTGAATTTGGAAATCAACTTCGACACCGTAACTGCGTCCAACGTAATTGATTTGACTGGTTTTAATGTGTGGTAAGTAATCGGTGTCCTTTAAATCATCAATCAAACGGTCAGCGTAAGCCGTCATTTTCATCATCCATTGTGGAATTGTTTTTTGTTCGGTTTCGGCGTGACATTGACAACAAGTGCCATTTTCGACTTCTTCATTTGCTAAAATACCACAGTTTGGACAATAGTTAACATTTGCCGTTCCTTTGTAAGCAATTCCTTTTTTATAGAATTGTAAGAACTGCCATTGTGTCCATTTGTAATATTCTGGGTCACAGGTTGAAATAAAACGTGACCAGTCAATTGATAAACCTACACGTGATAATTGTTCACGGAAAGTTGCCGTATTACGAGCAACAACTTGTTGTGGTGCGATGTGTTCACGAATTGCTGTGCGTTCAGCTTCCAAGCCAAACGCATCAATTCCCATCGGAAACAAAACATTCTTGCCTTGTAAGCGTAAACGTCTTGCCAAAGCATCAAGTGCCGTATAACTGCGCATATGACCGATGTGCAAGCCTTTTCCACTCGGATAAGGGAATTCAATCAAGATATATGCGTTTTCTTTACCATCAACTTTGTCTTTGGTTTCGAAGCGCTTATCTTGCGCCCACACGTTTTGCCATTTTTTTTCAATCGCACGAAAATCGTAGGTTTTCATTCATTTATTTACCTTTTTTAAATTTTATTCGCCGTCGCCTTCTTCGTCTTCTTCTTGTGGTTCAGCCACAGCCACAGCCACAATCTTAGCACCTTCACCAACACGCATAATACGTACGCCTTGTGTATCACGGCCAATCTTAGAAATGTAACTTGCTTTGGTACGAATCATTGTACCGTTATCACCAATTAACATAATATCTTGTTCAGTACGAACTTGTTTCAAGTTAACTAATGGTCCAGTTTTTTCATTGAAGACACCAGCTTTAATACCTTTACCAGCACGAGATTGTAAACGGTAATCATCTGGGTCACTACGTTTACCGTAACCATTTGCCGAAACAGTTAAGATTTCACAACCTGGTTCGATGACACTCATATCAACGATGCTTTCGGTATCACGGTCAATATTCATACTCTTAACACCGGCTGCACCACGTCCCATTGGACGAACATCTTCTTCACTGAAACGGATACATTTACCCGAACTGGATGCCATAATAATTTCGTCAGCACCAGCAGTATGTGCCGCAGCAATCAATTGGTCGCCATCGTTCAAGCCAATTGCAATCTTACCAGTACGCGCAATACGTGCAAATTCGCTACACTTAGTTTTCTTAATCATACCGAAGGTGGTTGCTAACACGATATGTCCAATTTCGTAATCTTCCATCGGAATGACAGCAGCAACTCTTTCTTCGTTTGCCAATTGTAACAAGTTCACAATCGCACGACCTTTTGAACCTTTGGTTGCTTCTGGAACTTCAAACGCCTTGATACGATAAACTTTACCTAAATTAGTGAAGAACAATAAGTCGTGGTGAGTATTCGTAACAAACATACGTTCGACAAAGTCTTCTTCCTTGGTCGTGTGGGTATTTGAACCTTTACCACCACGACGTTGTGCTTTGTATTCGGTCAATGGTAAACGTTTAATGTAACCACAGTGTGTCATTGATACAGCAACATCTTCTTTTTCAATCAAGTCAGCAATATCAATATCGCCGTAGTCAGTAGTCAATTCTGTGACACGTTCCACAGCATATTTTTCTTTAATTTCTAACAATTCTTTCTTGATTAAAGCCAATAATTTTGGTTGGCTAGCAATGATTGATTTTAATTCAATAATTAAAAGACGTAATTCTTCCAATTCGGCTTTGAGTTTTTCAACTTCCAAACTGGTCAAACGTTGTAAACGCATTTCCAAAATCGCGTTTGCTTGACGGTCGGTCAAAACAAAACGTTTCATCAATTTAGCTGCTGCATCAATCTTGTCTTTTGAAGCTTTAATAATTGCAACAACTTCGTCAATGTTTGCTAATGCTTTTACCAAACCTTCCAAAATGTGAGCACGTTCTTCGGCTTTTTCCAAATCAAATTTGGTACGACGTAAAACAACTTCTTTTTGGTGTTCCAAGTAGTAATACAACATTTCTTTCAAGTTCAAGACTTTTGGTTCGTTACCAACCAACGCCAAGAAATTGATACCCATTGAAATTTGTAACTGGCTTTGTTTGAATAAGTTAGTTAATACAACTTGCGCTTGTGCGTCTTTCTTCAAGTTGATAACAATACGCATACCGTGACGGTCAGATTCTTCGTCAACGCTGGTAATACCTTCAATACGTTTATCACGTACTAACAAAGCAATGCTTTCAACTAATTTTGCTTTGTTAACTTGATATGGAATTTCGGTAACAATAATACGGTTACGTCCATTATGTTCTTCAATTTCAGTTGTCGCACGTAAGACAATGCTACCGTGCCCTGTTTTATAGGCGTGACGCAAAGCAGCACGTCCCATAATAATACCACCTGTTGGATAATCCGGTGCAGGAATGATACGCATCAATTGGTCGATTTCAATATCAGGATTTTCAATTAAAGCAACAACACCATCAATAACTTCACCTAAGTTATGTGGTGGAATATTGGTTGCCATACCAACAGCAATACCATCACTACCATTAACCAATAAGTTCGGGAAACGTGAAGGCAAGACAATTGGTTCTTGTTCGGTTTCGTCGAAGTTTGGACGGAAGTCAACAGTATTTTTATCAATATCACGCAACATTTCACTGGCCACAGCCGACAAACGAGCTTCGGTGTAACGCATTGCAGCCGGTGGGTCAGCATCCACAGAACCAAAGTTTCCGTGTCCATCAATTAAAGGCATATTGATAGTAAATGGTTGCGCCAAACGCACCAACGCATCATAAACAGAACTATCGCCGTGTGGGTGATATTTACCCAAACATTCACCGACGATACGAGCACATTTCTTGAATGGTTTATCGTGTGTTAAACCTAATTCACTCATTGAATACAAAATACGACGATGAACAGGTTTCAAACCATCACGTACATCTGGAATCGCACGGCTCATATTAACCATCATCGCATAAGACATAAACGATTTGTGAATTTCGTCTTCAATCTTCACTTTGACGTATTTCGTATTATCAACAATTTCCTGTAATTCTTCGCTATAATCTTTCTTTCTCATAAATTACTCCTTAAATATCCAAATCCTGTGTGAAGTTCGCTGCATTACGTTCGATGTATTCACGACGTAATTCTGGCTTTTCACCCATCAATGTTGAGAAAATTTCGTCTGCGGCAAAAGCATCTTCCAAGGTAATTTGTACCAAGGTACGATTTGCTGGATTCATTGTGGTATCCCACAATTGTTCAGCGTTCATTTCACCCAAACCTTTGTAACGTTGGACATTAGCTTTACCACGTCCACCCTTACCGGTAATTTGTTCTAATTCTGCATCACTGTAAGCGTACAATTCTTCACTACCACGAGTAATTTTATACAACGGTGGTTGTGCGGCATAAACATAACCACCTTCAATCAAAGGACGCATAAAACGGTACAAGAATGTTAATAACAAGATACGAATATGGCTACCATCCACGTCAGCATCGGACATCGTAATAATTTTGTGATAACGTAAACGTGTGATATCAAAATCTTCTTGAATACCACAACCAAAAGCTGTAATCATATTCTTAATTGTTTCACTTTCCAAGACACGAGCCAAACGTGCTTTTTCAACGTTCAAGATTTTACCACGTAATGGCAAAATTGCTTGGAAACGACGGTCACGACCTTGCTTTGCTGTTCCACCTGCACTGTCACCCTCGACAATGAAGATTTCACAGAATTTTGGATCACGTTCGGTACAGTCTGCTAATTTACCAGGCAAAGTTGTATTTTCCAAGACACCTTTACGATGGACTAAATCTTTGGCACGACGAGCAGCTTCACGCGCATTACGAGCCGTTTGACATTTCAAAATCAATTCTTTCGCTGACTTTGGATTTTCTTCCAAGAATTCACCGAATTTTTCTTGAACGGCTTTTTCTACTTCACCACGCATATAAGCGTTACCTAATTTAGTTTTGGTTTGACCTTCGAATTGTGGATTTTCCAACTTAACCGAAATAATTGCCACCACACCTTCCAAAACGTCTTCAATGGTTAATTTATCGCTTTCTTTAATCAAATTAGCTTTGCGGCCATAATCGTTAATGGCTTTTGCCAAAGCATTACGGAAACCGATTAAATGCACACCACCTTCTTGTGTGTTAATATTATTCGCATAGGTGTGGATGTTTTCACTGTAACCATCATTCCATTGGAAAGCAACATCTACTTCGTTGTTTTTATTCTTTTTGTGAACATAGATAATTTCTGGAATTACCAAATCCTTACCTTTATTCAAACTTTCAACGAATTCCTTAATACCACCCTTGTAGCAGAAATTATCTTTATGTTCACGACCTGGACGCAAATCAGCACATTTAATCACAAGACCTTTATTCAAGAAAGCCAATTCACGCAAACGGACTTTCATAGTTTCATAGTTAAATTCAATGGTGTCAAAAATTTCAGCATCTGGATAGAACATAACTTTAGTACCGTGTTTATCAGTTTTACCAATTTCGCGTAATGGGGCTTGTGGCACACCACGGTTATAAGATTGATGATGGATTTTACCATTTTGATAAACTTCAACTTCTAACCATTCGGACAAAGCGTTAACAACCGAAACACCAACCCCGTGCAAACCACCCGAAATTGAATAACCACCTTTACCGAATTTACCACCAGCGTGTAACTTGGTTAAAACTAACTGCACAGCCGAAATTTTTTCGGTTGGGTGAATACCGGTTGGAATACCACGACCATTGTCCAAAACAGAAATAGAACCATCACGTTCGATTGTGACACTAATTTCGGTACAATAACCAGCCAAAGCTTCGTCGACACTATTGTCCACAACTTCGGTAATTAAGTGATGCAAACCGTGCGTATCAGTCGAACCGATATACATACCAGGACGTTTACGAACAGGGTCTAAACCTTCCAAAACGGTAATGTCTTTTGCTTCATAATTTGAACTTCCAGCAGTTTTTTTCTGCGCTGTTTTTTCATTACTCATAATGAATTATTATAACATATTCAACCCTCAAATTGCAACGTATTTACAACAACTTCTTATATATATAGGCGTGAAAAAACCACCGTATCGGTGGCTTTTCAAGGCTTAAATTAAGGTTTTAAAAATAGCTTATCTTGCGCCTGGTTTAATGACTAAATAACGTTGTGGTTCATTACCTTCACTTTCCGTAATAATACCTTCTACGTCTTGTAAAGTTAAGTGCACAATGACACGTTCACGGGCTGGCATTGGTTTTAAACGAACCGGACGTCCTGTAGTTTTGACTTGTTCAGCTTTACGTTTAGCTAAGTCAATTAAATATTCTTTACGTTTTGCACGATAATTACCAATATCAACCGAAACACGACGTGGTTCATCGGTATGCGTATTGATAGCAATTGCGTGAATCAAAGAATTGATTGCTGCCATTGTTTGACCATTCTTACCAATCAAACGACCAACATCATCACCTTCCACAGCAATGATAAACTCTTGGTCATCATGTGATGTCGTAACAGTCAAGCTTTCATCCATCAATTTAAAGAATTTTTCGGCAAATTCCAAAGTCTTGGTAAATTTTGGGCATTTTGGGTCAAATTCGGTAACTTTACGTGGTGCCTTAGCAGGACGTTCAGTTTTAGCCTTACCACCAATTTCAAATTCTTCTACCTTGCCTTTTTGTACTTGAACCACAGGTTCTTCCACAACTGGTTCTTCTGCTGGCAATGTTTCGGTTGCTGTTTCTTCGGTTACTGCGTTTTTAACCGTTAACTTAACTTGCATTTTACGAAACATTCCGCCCTCGTCGACAATTTCAAAATCGACTTCGTCCATTGCAACACCTAATTCAGCGCATCCCTTTGTGATGGCCTCGTCTAACGTTTTAGCACTAACTATGATTTCTTTCATTTTTTTCCTCCTTTGAAATACTTCGCATGCGGGTTAATCACCGTTGCATCGAATTCTTTAGTAATTTCAGGTTTCTTCATATTTTTCAAGATAGCATCAACCAAGAATGAGAAACCAACAGACAATGCCGTCGAAACAACTGATGACGAAATCATATAGATTGCGAAAGCCGAAGTTTGCATTGTCGCAAATAAAACATAAACCAAAGGCATTACCCACATCATAATTTTACCCATTTGTGCTGGGTCAACCATAGGTTTTTCTTCCACACCTTGTTGTTTCGCATCACGCATTGAATAAGTAATAATTGGTTCAACTGATGTTGTTGTCTTTTTTTGTGGTGCATTACGTTTTTGCATTAAATTGTTAATTTTAGTTGATAAGAAAATAGTTACAGCCGATAACACAGCCAAAATAAAGAAACCATTTGAATCATTGGTGACTTTAATATAACTGTAAATTGTATTGTATTCATTTTTGGCTTCATCAGTGGTCAAACGATATTTTTCTGCTTGATTTTTATTATAATCATCAACAGACATTCCAGCACGAGCCATTGGACTGTCTGGTTGCCAAATATTTTTAATCCAACCAAAAGAAACTTTAGTGTCTTGATATTTATCATTTAAAAGTGTACTTAATTCGGTTTTTTGTTCATCGGTCAAATTATTAGCATCTTTATCTGCAATATATTCTTGATAAACACCTTGCAATTCTTCATATTGCATACGCATATTGTAGTGTGAAACATTATTTAAAGCACCCATCACTTGAAAGAAGACAACCATCGTAACAATCACACTAACCAATGAAATCAAACTGCCACCCAAACCACCAACATTATTCTTTTGGAATAAAGCCTGACGTGCTCGAGTAAATCCCATTGGATCATTTTTGTAAATTTTTTCCAAATCTGCAACTTCACCAGACAAGGCTTGTTGGCGAATCTGTGTACGACGTGTTAAAAAACGATTTAAAAAATCTAATGGTGCTAAAATTAACTTAATAAAAAGAGTGAAAAACACAATGGCAAAACCATAGGAAATCCAACCCCAACTCATAATTTCGGCAATGAGCCAATAAACAAAACCTTCGATGCCACCAGCGGACGGAAACTGAATATTCATAATTAAATAAGATTATAACACAAGCCCGGCTTTTTTCAAAGTGTTTTCCAAATCTAATGTTATATATAAGAGATGCTGTTTCGTAATCTCTGGTTTAGCAATCACAATAATATTGCTACGTGGATTTACACGAGAAAGAAACGGACGCATTGCTTCACGCATTAAACGTACAGCACGATGACGAACAACACTGTTGCCAACTTTTTTACTGGCACTAAAACCAATTTTCAAATTGCTAGCACTACAAAAATACACCATCACGTAAGCACCACTCTGACGCTTTCCGTGTTGGTGTAAGTAGTTAAATGTTTTTCGCTTCTTTAAGCGATACCTAATCGGTAACATATTATTTGGTGGTTAAACGTTTACGACCACGTGCACGACGGCGACGAAGAACATTACGACCAGCAGCTGTTTTCATACGTTTACGGAAACCAACTGTACGACGACGTTTAACTTTACTAGGTTGCCAAGTTCTTTTCATAAAGACAATCATAACACATACGACAATTTCCGTCAACCTTAACTTTGAAAATAATTGAGATATAATTTACAAAGTTGCCTAAATTATGCTATGCTTTATGCAATTATGGATATAAACGAAATTTGGAAACAAGCTTTACCACTAATTGAAAACAACGTTAGTAGTATTTCCTATGATTTATACATTCGTACTCTTGTTCCCGAAGCTTTTGAAGATGGTACTTTTATTTTAATGGCAATGTCTACTCGTGAAGCAAATCACGCACGTAAAGACCATCACTTTTCTCACATTAACAACGCAATTAAAACTATTGCTCCATTGGTTGAAAAAGTTGAAATTATCGATGCCGTAGAAAAAGAACGCCGTGATGCTTTAAACAATCCTGTACCTGAAACCGTATCAACAAGTCCAATTATCTATAACAATATTAACCCACAACAAACTTTTGCTAATTTTATTGTTGGTAAATCAAACCAAGAAGTTGCAGCAATGGCTGAATTCGTAGCAAAACATCCTGGTAAAAAAATTAACCCTTTATTTATCTATGGTCGTTCGGGATTAGGAAAAACTCACTTGTTGAACGCAATTGCTAACCATATATTAGAAGACCACCCTACAACAAAATTAGTCCTAACAACGATAGAAAAATTTACTGATGACTATGTTAACGTAATTAAACAAAAAGGTGATTTTGGTGCTTTCCGTGAAAAGTACCGTAATGTAGATGTATTGTTAATTGATGACGTACAAGAATTAGCAAGTAAACAAGCAACACAAGAAGAGTTTTTCCATACTTTTAATGATTTGTTTGAACACCAACGCCAAATTGTTTTAACCAGCGACCGTCATCCTAACGAAATTGCGACTTTATCGGAACGTTTACAATCACGTTTAAAAAGTGGGATTTTCCAAGATATTCGTAACCCAGATATTGAAATGCGTACAGCCATCTTACAAAAGAAAGCTGCATTAGAAGATAAATTCTTATCTAACGAAGTTGCTTCTTATATCGCTGAATATTCTAACAAAGTTAACGAAAACATTCGTGATATGGAAGGTCATTTAGTGAAAATTATTGTCTATGCAGAATTAAATGGGCATACTATTCCAACTATTGATGACTGTGTCGCCGCTTTGGCTGACAATTCCGGAAATGAAGAAAATGCTCGTGTAGGCGATACGGCAGCACGTGTAATCGCAACATCAGCTGCTTACTTCAACGTAACACCTGACGAAATCACCGGCAAACGTCGTACCGAAAAATTAGCAGATGCTCGTATGGTTACGGCTTACTTATTAACGGAACGTTTGAAAGGTGTACCTTTGACCGAAATTGGTGAAATTCTTGGTGGTCGTACTTACGCTTCGGTCATTTACTCACGTGATAAAATTGCTAATTTAATGAACACTGACCATAAATTAAAAAGTGCTGTCGAAGATATTTTAAAACAATTAAACGAGTAAGTACTTCTATATATATAGGAAATACGTTGAACGTAATGTCATAATTTGTCGAAATTTGTAAAACGATTTTGGTTGGTACGTGATTACCTTTCCTTTATAATGTGAGTATGGAAAAAACACAAGAAGTACACGATAGTACACATCCGGATTTTGTCATTGATTTTTTACAAACGATAATGCGCACAGAAATTAGCAATCCGGTCAGTCGCCGTGGAAAAAGCTTATTGATTAGT
>JAZSAE010000061.1:0-4350 GCA_045601705.1 Clostridia bacterium
ATGATGCTGCTGTTGAATTATATTTTGCACCTGAAATTATCAGTGGTCCATTGGATCAAACTCATTATACATTGGATGAATTAAATTACATCAACAATGCAATTAAACGCTTGGAATTAGAAATTAACACTTATGATCCACGTATTAGCGATGGCTATACTTATATGGTTATCAATAATACTGCACAAGAAAACCACGAAATTAACTATACAATTTATCGTGAAAATAGCACAAATACTTCATACATTTTGCGTGATAGTGCAGATTCTTCAACCACAGTAATGAGCCTTTCAGCTAATATTTCTTATGGAGTTAACGATTTCAGTCAAGAATTTGTTGATGGTGCACAAGCAGTGGTTGCTTATGCTAATCAAGAAGATGCGAAACGTATTACAGGTAATATCAACATTTATACAACAGAAAAAAATGCTTCAAGTAGTACCAACAATCGTTCAACAGTATTTATCACACAAGATAATGCTTCACTTTTAATGCAATTAAAAGAAAAAGTTGACTATGTGTTAATGAGCGATATTTATTTGTTTAAAATTCCTGGACTAGACGATGGTAAATGGAAACCTGCTAATTTCCCAAGCGATACAACACTTGATGGTAATAACCATAAAATATATTTTAATAAGATTGGTTTCAATTTAAGTGATAATCCAACAGAAATTGGCTTGTTTAAAAATATTCCAACTGATTCTGTTGTTAAGAATGTTCAAGTTGTTTTGGAACATGGTGTTGATGATCCAAATACAGCAAGTATCAATGAAGGTATAACAGTATTGGAAGTTAACTTAGAAAATTATGCTGCTGGTACTGTAAATATCGGTCTTATTGCTGGTGTCAATAATGGTATTATTACAAACTGTGCTGTATTGTCAGAATGGCAATTTACAATGCGTGATTTAGCTCAAATCGTAAATCCGACACTTGGTAATAATGAAAAATTTAAGAGCGATTTACCATTTAACAAAGATGGTTATATGTTCGACGATAAATATTTCTATAAATTGAATGCTGAGCATACAGCAGTCGAACAAGTTTATAATGAATTCGGTTATGGAATTAACAAAAATTCAACAACTGGTGTTTGGGAGATTGAATATGACCAATGGCACAATGTTAAAAATTGGATTACGCCAGATCGTACTGTAGTTGCTCATTACGATGATTACAGTCCAATAATGCAAAAATTTAATCCTTTGGAGAACGACAGCGATGAACAAGGTGATACCAATAAATTTGCAATCATTGATAGTGTTTCAGCTGCTAAATTCTATGTTTATGCTAACAATAAAGATTTAAGTGTTACATTAGGTGGTTTGGTTGGTACAAACTCTTATATGGTTACAAACAGTCGTGTATTGATTGACGTTGAATTGTATGGTCCAAAAAATTCAAATAACTCAAACGCAATTGATGAAGTAAACGTTCTTGATTCAATTGTTGGTGGTCTTGCTGGTGTTAATATTGGTACAATTACATCAAGTTATTATCGTGATGGTACTGTTACAAATAACGCAAAAGCAGATACTTTAAAAAGCCATACAAGCTTGTTAGGTGGTTTCGTTGGTCAAAATAATGGAATAATTCAACAATCTTATGCTATGGGACGTTCTACTGAACGTGAAGATTCAATTAACCATATTTCAACTGCTGGTGCTGTTAAGACTATTCGTAACTCGTTGGGTGGATTTGTCCATATTAACAGTGGTAAAATTAATGATTGTTTGGTTAATATGGTTATTTATAAAACGGGTTCAGAAGGTAAAGCTGGTGGTTTTGTTTATCAGAACACATCAAAAGGTGTAATTAGTAATTGTATTGAAAATAACAACATTATTTTACAAAGTGGTGGTACTTTAGATTACTATTCACCATTTGTTGTCATCAATGGTGATAAAGATCCTGGTAGAATTGTAACAACCAACTTATCAAATTTAATTTACGCTGGTAACGCAGAAAGTATTGGTTTTAGTGGTGACTGGGATGGTGTAATTAAGCACTTATCAAATAATGGAACATTAAAATATGACCATATCCAAAATTATGAAGGTTTCTCAATTGGAATGGATAACAGTGATGTTATTTCGGCTGATAATACCATTTGGGAAATGACTGAACTTGGTCCAAAGTTACGTGCAGCTAATGAAATCGCAATTAGTTATCGTAAGTATACATGGGATTCTTCACCATACCTTTATAATCCTGGAACTGAAAAAAATCCATATTTAATTTGGAAAGAAGATCAATTCAACGATTATATTTATGGTGCAACTCCACAAGCAACCGAAGCAGATAAAGGTACTAGGGTTACCAATATTGAAAATAATCGTCAAAACAACCATTTACGATTGATTGACAATGTAACGTTAAGTGGTGTTAAAGATACTTATAAAGTTATTTATACTGGTACGTTTGAAGGTAATGGTTTAACAATGGACGGTATCAGTTTGGATACAGTTACTAACGATTTGGCTGTAATGGGATTGTTTGGTAAAACAGAATATGCAACTATCCGTAATATCAACTTCGGTATTGGCGAAATTAATTCAACTGCACGTTATGTCGGTGGTATTGCTGGTATTGCAATAAATACAGATTTTGTTGATGTTAAAGTTTCAAGTGCGAGGTCAAGTGAAGTAATTAAGGGTGCTAATATTGTTGGTGGTTTCGTTGGTTTAAATATTGTTAACGATTCAGAAGTTGAAAACTATAATTTACATAGTTCAGTATCTGTAACTGCTAATTTCCAAAATCAACAATCTGACACTGGTGCAAACCTTTTTGGTTCGGGTAAAGAATATTGTCAACAAACTCTATATGCGAAGGTTGAAGGCTCAGATATCTATTATGAACAAGGTTTTGGTACTGCTGGTGCAATCTTCGGGTTTATTACTTCAAATCCAAACAACTACCGTATTGTAAATGCTAACGGTGTTGAAGAAATTGTTGAACGTAAATTTGAAAAAGAAATCATTAAACAATCAGCAAGTGGTGAAATTTATTACCGAGAAACACTTAACAGTGTTAATACTGAAAAAGAATGGTTTTCTAAAGACCGTATGGGTAAGGTTATAAATGATGCTAATACTTATTACAGAGATGTGATAGTTTTACAAAACTTTAGTGGTGCAGTTAAAGATGTTTCGGCAAATGTTGCTGGTGGTTTAATTGGTATTATGGACGAAACTATTCAATTAAAGAAACCAAACTTAATCAGTTTGAATAGTTTAAGAGGTAAATATTATTTAGGTGGTATCGTTGGTATTAACCTTGGTAAAATTACCGGTGAAGTCGTAAAAAATGATGAGGGTGTTGTAACAAGTACTTATGAAACTGCAAATTTGAGTTCTAAATGGACAGTTTCAAGTTCATCAGGTGAATCTTATGTTTACCGTGATAATAATTCAGTTGAAAATGCTAACAAAGTTTGGGGTATGACAGTTGGTGCAATTGCTGGAGCTAATGATGGTTTCAATGGTAACATTCATAGTGGTGTAATTGAAAATATTCACGTTAACGTTAACGTTTTGGGTGCAAGTAGTAGCACAAAACAATATGTAATTGGTGGAGTTGTTGGATTTAATGGTGATTACGGTTTAATTAAAAATGCAGTTAATACCAACCCTCAGGTTAAAATTAATACAGTTCGTGTTAATGGAACGCAATCACAAAGATTTGGTTACTATTTTGGTCAAATTGTTGGTTATAGTAGTATAACTAATAGTTCATTTACAGGCAAAAATACAACACGTATGACATTGTTGCAAATTCCAGTACTAAGTAATTTGAATAAAGCTTATGTAGATGCTGAAACGTTCTCAACGACAAATTATAAGGGTGAAATATCAAATGCCTTTGGCATTGTTCAAAATGAAACTTTAAAGGTTCAAACAATGACATTGGAAGAATATAAAGAATATTTATTAACTACAATTACTTCAAAAGATTTGCCAACCCGTGTTGAAATGTTAGAACCTTGGTTACGTAGTTTACCAACTAGCGTAAGTAAATATTATATGTCGGATGGTGAAGAGGTTTACGTAGAATTATTTGATAATTCAGCAAAACAAGAATTTTTGAGCTGGATTGTAGAAAATAAAATTTTTGAAAACTGGGGTTATTCATACACTTCATTGGCAGGTAAAGCATTATCAAATTACAAGAGTTATATTGCATACAGTTCGGTAAGTGATCAACCTGCAACTAAGGAAAATGAAAATAATTTCATTGATAACGTAAATAAATATCGTCAGCAACGTTACCAAAGTGCGAAAGAATTCTTTACATATCAATATACTATTTATAGTGGTATATCATCGGTTGCTAATACTAATTTTA
>JAZSAE010000062.1:0-4024 GCA_045601705.1 Clostridia bacterium
ATTGGTTCAGTTCCACTTTTGCGAATTACTTTGCGGATATTACGTGGATTAAAGTTTTCAATAATCGATTCGTAATTTTCAGGTAATTTTTCAATATTGATGTTATAATAAATTTGATAGTATGGGTGATATGTGTTTAGAATTGCCTGTAAGCCTTCAATACCTTTTTCTTTGTAAGCATTTGCTATCAAAATAATTGCATCAAGCGCATCCGAAGAGCTATTGTTAGTTTCAAAATAATAGTGTCCACTTTTTTCTGCACCCAAAATTACGTGTGAAGATCGCATATAACTTAAAACACTTTGTCCACCAACTTTACTACGAACAATGTTAAAGTTGCGTTCTAAACCACTGTTTACTGTTTCATCAATAACAATTGTTTTTAAATTGAGCAGTGTAGCAAGTAATGTTGTTACTTCTTCACTTGATAAGACATGGTCGTGTAAATACATCATAAAACGGTCTGCATCACCATCAACAGCAAAAGCAATTTCTAAATTATTATTTTTGCAGTATTCATTTAAGAATTCCGGATGAGTTGCACCACATCCTTGGTTAATTTCTCCGTCACCATAATTGACAATGTTGGTAAATCCTAAACTGTGTAGTTTATGACCTAAGCCACCATTGGCACAATCAATAACAATGTCTTTGGGTAGTAAATCCCATTTGTGATATGCCGCTACAGGTGGCAAGTCAAGTTTGCTCTGTTCTATATGATTAAGATAAATTTTAAAACCACAGTACTGACAGGGGTTATGTGAAGCCGTAATCATAACAGCCAATCCGTTTTGTGCTGCTAATTCTGGAGTTGTTGTAATTCCTAAATTGTGAATTGTGCCAGGGAAGTGTTTAATAAATTCTTCCATAAGTTTATCACTACCGGTACGCCCATCACGTGCAATTGAAATTTCTTGCCAACCAACTGTATACAAACTTTCGGCAATTTCTTTTGCTACACGATTTTTTAATAGGTTACTGGTTAAATCACGAATTCCAGATGTTCCAAACTTTAACATATTTATTACTCCTTTATTAAATCTTTTAACCATTCCTTAAATTCAGGTATGGCTTTGTATGTCGCATAAGTGGTTGCTTGGGCAAATCCTAATGGACTACCTAAGTCAAAGCGTTTACCAGTTAATTCGACATGACGCAATTTCGGTAATTTGTTGATTGCATCAACTATACATATTTCACCTTCGCCGTCTTTATGTTCACGAATGAAGTCAAGTACTTCTGGGACTAATACGTATGTTCCGAGTGATGCAAAGTTTGAAGGTGGATTATCTTTTGGTTTTTCAATAATACCTTCAATTTCATTACCTTCTTTAGGAATTATAATACCATAACGATATGCGACTTCTAAAGGAATCTTATATGATGAAAGAACTGTTGTTTGGTGTTCTTTAAAGTCATCAATTAAAACCTTGTATGGATTTTGTTCTAACATTAATTCATCAGGGAAAATTAATAAGAATGGATCACGTTTAATGAAATCCTTAGCTATCATAGTTGCTGGGCCTGTGCCTTCCATTTGTAATTGTTTTGCGTATGAAATTTTAATATCAGGGTACATACCATTAAAATGATTAACGATACATTCTTTACTATCACTAATAACAATGAAGATTTCTTTAACACCAGCTTCGATTACTTGTTCAATAATTAATTGTAACAATGGCGTAGTTTGTACAGGAAGCATTTCCTTTGGTTGTGATTTCGTGTAGGGCATCATACGTGTACCTCTGCCAGCACAAAGAATGACTGCCTTTTTTATCTCTTGTTTTGAGTTTTCCATAATACCTCTTTTTAAATATTTTTTTTGCTTGAAGTTTTGTACTTAAAGCTATTTAAATATATCATAGCATTTTATAAGGCAACAACTAAATTGTTGCCAATTATTATTTAATACGAAAAAAGAGTAATTTTTCACGAACTTGTTCAGCTCTTTTTTTATCACATTGGGTTTGATTTGTTTTTTGAATATGATGATTTGTTGCTATAGTAGCAGGTTTAGTAATAAAAAATAAATCGTCAACTATACGGTTATTGCGAAATGATAAAATTTTAAAATTGATTCCTAATTTTAACCAGGCAAGTTGTTCGATGGTTTCATCACTCGTTAATAAGTGTGCGTTAGTTAACGTTCCCCAAGCACGCATAACTTTATCAATAATTTGGTCGCGAGATTTTTGCCAGAGTTCTCTTTGTAAATTTAATTCAGTTGTAGCAAGTTTTGTAATAATAGAGTTTAACATTGAGATGACTTCAGAGTCGGACATTGTGATACAGTTTTGATTAGAAATTTGATAAATACAGCCAGTAGCGTTACTGTTTTCTCCATAAGCGCCACGAATAGTAATTTTTTGATTATCAAGTTCGGTAAACACTGATGTGATTTTTTTGGTTATTGTTAAGGCAGGAAGATAAATCATAACACTGGCTCTGATTCCACCTCCGAGATTAGTTAGGCATTTTGTGAGATAGCCAAGCATTGAATCTTTAGCAATTTCAAATTTTGTTTCAAGATTATCTGCAATGTTTTTAGCTATTTGATATGTTTGCCAAAGGTCGTAATGATTTGTGATGGCTTGAATACGAATGTGATCTTCTTCGCCAAGCATAATGTTAAGAGTGTTGTCTGCATTGGTTATAAATACTCCAAAATTTGCGTTATGAAGAAAATCGGCACTAATTAAATGTTGTTCAAATAAACTATCACGGATTGGCAATTCATCAAGATTGAACGCTGTTAAATTATTGTGTTGGCTTGTAATAAAAGTAGCAATATTGCTGTAAATATCACGTTTATTATAATCGAATGGAATATGGGCAATATTTCGCGCTAAACGAATGCGAGTTGAAATAATCAAATTATCTAAATTCATTAATGTAAGACTCCAATTCTTTCTTGAAAGATTGATAACATTCCGAACATCCAAGAAAACCAGTTTTGATAAATTCATTGAAATCATAACCACAATTACCACAAATTTTTGATTGTAAATGTGGTACAGTAAAATCTTGAGTTTTTGATTCTGGCAGTGATTTGATTGAATAAACTTTTTTTACTGGTTCTTCATAGGGTGTAATCATAAAATTAGTATACAATAATTCGTAAAAATACTACAATCAATATATGGCAATTTCTGGAAACTTAAAACGTATTTGGTATTTTGCAAATCGTGCTGCGGGAAATAATCCACAAAAAATTTCTCCGATTCATTTGTTATATGCTTGTAGTTTAACTACTGATAGTTTTGCTTGTGCACTGTTAAATAGTGAAGGAATTACTTCAACTCGAATTGCAGCAAATCCATCGGCATTTTTTGCAGATAAAACAGTGGATGAAATTTTTAGTTTAGCAGAAACACAAAGTGTTTTAATGAATCATCCAGAAATTTACAGTGAAGATTTGTTATATGCTTTATGTACAAGTTGTAAACAAACGAAATCAGTTATTGAAAAGATTAATCGTGGTGCATCTCGACGCATTTTACAAAAAATGGCAAATAGTGTTACTACTATGGATACTCCTGTTACGCAACGAACTGTTCCTGCAACGCCTATAATAAAAAATGAACCAACCAAAGTAACACCATCTAACGTAACTCAAAATCAAGATTTATTACGGGATAAGATAAATAATCAATATGGATTATCGCCGCTTTTGTTAACATACGGTCAAGATTTAACAGCAAAGGCACAAGAAGGAAAAATTGAACGCATTATTGGTCGTGATGATGAAACAAATCGTTTAATTGAAATTTTATGTCGTAAGACAAAAAATAATCCCGTTTTGATTGGTGAAGCTGGTGTTGGTAAAAGTGCTATTATTGAAGGATTAGCAAAGCGCATTATTGAACAAAACGTGCCTGATAATTTACAAAATAAAATTATATATTCGTTAGATATCGGTTTGTTGTTAGGTGGTTCAAAATACCGTGGTGAACTTGAAGGTCGCTTGAATAAGGTTTTAAATGAATTACGTGATCGTGATGATATCATTTTGTTTATTGAT
>JAZSAE010000063.1:0-2503 GCA_045601705.1 Clostridia bacterium
TTACGTGCTTATATTTGTGGCGATATCTTAAAAAAGACCTTACGTTACAACGGTTACCAAATTGAAGACGTAATGAACATTACGGACGTAGGACATTTGGTCGGCGATGGTGACAACGGCGAAGACAAAGTTGAAACCACAGCACGTAAAATGGGAGTCCACCCACTACAAATCGCACAAAAATACACCGATATTTTTATGAACGACTTAAAGCGCTTAAACATTACACCAGCCAAACACATCGTTCCAGCAACTCGATGTATTGAAGGAATGATTGATTTAATTAAGACATTGGAAGCCAAAGGATGCACTTATCGCACCAGCGACGGCATTTATTTTGACGCTTCAACCTTTCCTGATTACTTTCAACTTTCTAAAGGTAGTCTTGAAGGTAACATTGGTGGCGCACGTATTGCTTTAGGCGAAAAACGTAATATCAATGATTTCGCACTTTGGAAATTTGTTAGTCCAAACACAATTCAAAAATGGGATTCACCTTGGGGTGTCGGCTGTCCAGGTTGGCACATTGAATGCTCTGCTATTTCAATGCAGTATTTACCTGTGCCATTTGATATTCATACTGGTGGTGTTGACCATATCCCAGTCCATCACACAAATGAAATTGCCCAAACACAAACTGCTACTGACAAAAAAATGTGTAACTTTTGGTTTCATAATGAATTTATGACCATTGACGGTGGCAAAATGAGTAAAAGTTTAGGCAACGTCTACTCCGTAGATGATTTAATCGCCAAAGGTTATGAACCAATGCATTTGCGTTTGTTAATGCTCCAAACAATTTACCGAAGCGTTCTTAACTTTACATTCACTGCACTTAATGGCGCAAAAGAAAATTATCGTAATATAGTAAACGCATTGCGTCGCCACCACACATCCACAACACGAACCGATGCTAAAATTCTTAATGACTTACGCCAAGCATTTGCCGACGCAATCAACAATGATTTAAACACACCGATGGCATTAGCCGTTGTCCATCAAGCTTTAAAACAACCAGATTCACAAGACATCTATGAATTGATTACCAATGAGTTTGACCAAGTACTTTCCTTATCCTTAGCAACAGCTGCAATGACCAAAACTCAAACAACAATTCCTAGCGAAATTTGTGAACTCGCAGAACTACGTTTGCAAGCAAAAAAAGCACGTAACTGGCAAGTTGCCGACGAATTACGCAATAAAATAACCGCCGCAGGTTACCAAATCAATGACACCTCCGACGGTTATACGATTAACAAAATTTAATCAATTTTTATTTTTTCATACTTGCACGTAAACGTTCAATCGCTGCCATAATATCATCCGTTGAACGTGGTGTTTTTGAATTTGCTGTTCCCAATCCTGCTGGACGATTCAAACTACTGGTCGCACTGCTATTGCTTACTGTTGTAGTTGGTCTTGTTGTTGTCGTAGTATTTCCTAAACGTGAACCATAAAGTGAACTAAATGGACGTGCAGTTGTTGTACTGTTTGTTGTTGCCGTCGTAGTTGGACGATTTGATGCAAATGAACTTGTTGTCGCACTTGGACGTGCAAAACTACTGGTTGTAGACGATGTTGCATAGCCAGTCGTTACTGGACGTACTGTCGTAGGACGTACTGATGTAGGAGCAGGTGTTGTTGCTGGTTTAATACTTGGAGCAACTGGTTCGGGGATTGGTTCAACTGTTGGCATTTCTACTTTATCTTCTACCACAGTTTCTTCTACTGGTGTTTCAACTTGCTCATCAACAGTTTCTTTTACTTCTTCTACTGATTCAGTTACTTCTTCTTTAACTTCTTCAGTTTTTTCAACTTCTTCATTATTTTCTTTTTCAACATCAGTAACTTCTTCTACTTCTTCATTAACTGCTTCTTCCGTTTCTAATTCCAAAGTTGTTTCTTTTACTTCGTCCAATACAGGTTTTTCAATTTCTAAAGCCGTATGATTGTTTTCTTCAATAACATTTTTTACTGGACGAGTTTTATCAATTTCACGCACTGTGATTGAACGAGTTGAGTATGTATAACGTGGACGACGGTAAAATACTGAACGTAACACATAGCAAACTAAAACAACCAAGAATGGAATTTCGATATTTTCAACGACGGTAAAAATATCGTTATTTGCTTGTGCAAAGATAATAATACTTGCAAAAATGAAGTAAGTCCACATTAACCAATTTGGGACTAAGCGTTTACGTAAAACACAACCCGTAATCGCTAAAATTAAAACAATACCAATCAGTCCAAGGCCTGCCCATAGCACAGCCACCAAAGGTATAAATGTATTGACTTTTGCCAAAAAGTCGATTGTTATATTCCAAATTTTATCCATAGTATTATAATAACATTTTTTACTATAAAAATGCAAGAATTTTTAACACATCACACCACCTCACCATATTATGACGTAGGACAACAACTTTTCACAAAAGAACGACGCGTCAGTTGTCCTAACATATATTGAAGGAGATAAAAAATGTTTGATGAAATCTTGAAA
>JAZSAE010000064.1:0-21747 GCA_045601705.1 Clostridia bacterium
TAGGACGATACAGTTTCCAGCAGAAATTGCATCAACGAGTGGTTCAAGTGCCAACATAAATGGATAATTCCAGGGACTGATAATTAAAACTTGACCTTTGGGGCAAGGCAAGCGAAATGACTTTGCTGGAAATTGCGCTAACGGAGTTTTGACTTTCTTTGGTTTAGCAAAACGTTTAACGTGCTTTTTCATATAGGAAATTTCACTAAGTACCATTCCGATTTCGGTAATATAACTTTCGGTTTTACTTTTGTTTAAATCAAGATAAAGTGCAGAACAAATTTCATCTTGCAATGTAACAATGTTTTGGTAAAGGTCACGAAGTTTTTGTATACGATAACTTGGGTTGCGTAATTGACAATTAAGTATGTTTTTACGTTGTTCTGTATATGCGTTATAAATCAATTCGTTATCCATTTTTGACCTCACGATAAATTTCGGTTAATTCTTTGGTTGTCCAAAGGACAGGGACAGGGTATAAAGGATTTGCTTCTTTTTCGGCTGTTTTAGCAAGGGTTGGTATATCGTTATTTTTGATTTCAGGTATTTTGGTTGGAATGTTCATTTCTTGGTTCATATCTTCAATTTTTTCAATAAAGAGTTTTGCACCAACTTCGTATGGTGTTGAATTATCAAATAATTGAGCAACAACACCGAGTTTCCAAAGTTTACGATAAATCTTACGTCCAAACTTTCTTAATACGTAAGGTAAGATAACGGCGTTTGCAAGACCGTGTGGAATGTTGTATTTACCGCCAAGTGAATGTGCCACAGCGTGAACGTAACCAACATAACTTTGCGTAAAGGCAACTCCGGCATAGTAAGCAGCATTTAGCATTTTAGTTCGTGCTGTCAAATTTGTTCCGTCTTGATAGGCAGTAGGTAAATACCGGGAAATTGTTTGTACGGCACGTTCGGCATACGCACGTGTTTTCCTGGTAGTACTGCGACCAATGTAGGCTTCCACGGCGTGGGTAAGTGCATCCATACCAGTTGTAGCTGTAATATGCTGTGGTAATCCAATTGTTAATTGTGGAAGTAGTGCAGCATAACTGGGAATCAATGGAAAGTCATTGATTGCATATTTATGGCGTGTTGTGCTGTCGGTAATTACAGCGGCTAAAGTTGTTTCACTGCCTGTACCAGCAGTTGTAGGAATTGCAATCAATAAAGGAATTTTTTTGTTTACCTTTAAGATGCCTTTCATTTGCGATAATGTTTTCTTGGGACGTGCAACACAAGCACCTGTTGCTTTAGCACAATCCATAACCGATCCACCACCAAATGCAATAATACAATCACATTCGTTATCGTGATAAAGCTGCAAGGCAGTAGATACGTTATCCGTGGTTGGGTTTGGTACGGTTTCGTCGTAAACCGTAAGTTTTAATTTCTCGTTAAGAATAGCATTTTCTAAACTTTGTGTAAGTTGTAAGTTACGGATTGAACGGTCTGTAACTAACAAGACACTGTTTTTTTCGTGTTGTTTTAGTGTGTTAATAATGTCTTGATTTGATTTAAGTAAAATAGGTTCACGATAGGGTAACAATGGCAAAATAGTACGAAAAATTGTTTGGTATGTTCGACAATAAAATCTTTTGAATAAATTCATAACTCCTCCAAGTGGTATTAAATTAGACTACCACGAAAATTGTTGATAAAGCAATAAAATTTCACTCATGACAAAAATCATTTTTTATTTTATGCTTAAATAATGAGTGATTTTAGAACTTTGCCTGACGGAATGTTTCAACAAACTTATGTTGTACAAAAATCACGATTTATTGCATTTGCAAAGCGTGTTGAAAATACTGAAGCTGCACAAACTTTTTTAAAGGATGTAGCTTTACCAGATGCGACACATCATTGCTATGCTTATATAACAGATGATGCTCAAAAATCGACAGATAATGGAGAGCCGGCAGGGACAGCAGGTATACCGATTTTGCAAGCAATTAAACAGAAACAATTAAACAATGTGGCTATAGCAGTGGAACGTTATTTCGGTGGAATTAAGTTAGGTACAGGTGGTTTGGCACGTGCTTATGCGCAGGCAGCAAGTCAGGTTTTAGAAAGTGTAACTTCTGTTTTAATGCGTGAATGTGTGATTTACGAACTTACAACAAACTATGAACATCAAAGTATGATGCGAAAGTTAATTACGCAATATGGTAAAGAGTTGAGTATTGATTATCTTGATTTAATTCGTTGGCAAGTTGCGATTCCTGTTGGAATGCGAAATACTTTTGAAAACCAACTTAAAGAATTATTTCACAACAATATAATATTGAAGATTAAAACGAAGCAGGTCTGGGTAGAATTTCAAGATTGTTAGCATATTTATTGCTATATGGAATCACTGCAAATGATTTTGCCGGAAAAGGTTCAGCAAGCTTTTTTGCATTTCCCATTGAAGCAAGTTTATGAATTGCGTTTGCGTGCTAATGCACCGATGGTAGTATGTCTTAGTGGTTGTAATAGTCAAATATCAATGGTGCAGATAACTTGTGAAGATTTAGAAAACATTGTTCATAAAGCAGCAGATTATGCTATTTATGCCGTACTAGATCAAATGGTAAAAGGATTTATTACTATTCGTGGTGGCGTGCGTATCGGGATTGCTGGAGAATTAGTAATGCAATGTGGTAAAGTATGTGCTGTTAAGAATCTTTCTTCTCTGTGTATTCGTGTGCCACACGAAATTAAGAATTGTTCACAACCAATACTGCCTTATGTTTTTGGTGTACAACGGCCTGTTTCGACTTTGATAATTGCACCTCCTGGTGCAGGAAAAACTACGATGTTACGTGATTTAGCCAGACAAATTAGTGAACAATTTGCGCATTTAAATACTTTAATTTTAGATGAACGTGGCGAGTTGGCAGCGTGTTATTTAGGAGAGTGTCAATTAGACGTAGGGCAAAATGTTGATGTAATTACTGGTGGAACAAAAGCTTATGGTTTTGAAAATGGAATACGTAGTTTAAGACCAGATGTTGTGATTACTGATGAAATTGCCACAGCTGAGGATGTTGCAATGTTACAACAAGCCGTACGTAGTGGTGTGATAGTTATTGCTAGTGTGCATGCTGCTAATATTGAAGATGTTGCAACAAAACCAGATTTAGGTCTTTTGGTTAAGCAACAAGTTTTTGAACGTTATCTTGTTTTGCGAATGGGGGAACGAGCTGGTGAAGTTGCAGGTATCTTTGATAGGAGGTTACAGCCTTTGTGAAATTATGGTTGGCTGGTGGTTGGTTTTTGGCTTGTGTTTTGGTTGGTTGTGGAATTTATCGTCAACATTGGAATAAAGTAAAGACTTATACAGATTGGGTGAATTTTTGCGATTATTTACAGCAGGCGATTGGTTTTGCTTTACAACCCTTACCACAAGTTATTGCTGGTTTTTTGCCAACTTGTCGTAGTGATTGTTATTCTGCGTTATTGCAATATGGTAAATTGTTGCAACAAAAAATTGATTTGACTCGTGATTGTTGTCGAACCTGTGTCAATGATGAAAGTATTGCCGAGTTTCTTTATCAGTTAGGACGAACTGGACGGGAAACTGAACAAGCAAAAATTACAGCATTTCGAGTAGTTTTGGAAACCAAAAAAAATAATGCAGTACATCATTTAAAAATGAAAGCGTCTATTATCTTAAAACTTTTAATAATAATTGGTATCGCAGGAGGAATTTTATGGATGTAGAAATTATTTTTAAAATTGCGGCGATTGGCATTTTAGCAGCTGTTGTCTGTACAATTTTAAAACAAGCAGGGCGTGAAGAAATTGCGACGTTTGTTTCTTTGGCTTCGGTTGTAATTTGTTTAATAATGATTTTGTCAATGATTAGTGATTTGTTTAATTCAATTCGGTCGCTGTTTGCTTTGTATTAAGGAGGCTGTTTGGATTTAACCAAAATGATTGTAATTGGAATGGCTAGTGCGCTGGGCGTGTTGTTATTGCGACAGGTCAAACCTGAACTTGCTGTTGTTGTTGGTTTAGTTGGAACTATTTTAATTTTTTTAATGGTTGTATCGGGGTTAACACAAATTGTTAGCAGTATCAATGGTATTGTTGCACAAACGGGGATGGCAACTCAGTTATTTAGTAGCATTTTAAAAATTGTTGGGATTGGTTATTTATGTGAAATTGCTGCCAGTATTTGTCAAGAATCTGGAGCAAAAGCTGTCGCCGATATGGTAATCTTGGGTGGCAAAATTATTATTATGGTTTTGGCAATTCCAATTATTCAGGCTTTAGTTGATGTTGTGTTAGGAGTGTTGCCTTAATGAATGAAAGTGAATTATCACAGGCTGTTAATGATACTTTATCAAAATTAGATTTTGGCGATTTGGCTAATCTTAGTGTTTTTGGTGGTAAAGATTTTTGGACAGTTTTGGGGCAAATTTTATCTGGTGAATATTTCAAACAATATCCTGATGTTTTTAGTGGAATTTGGACTTTGTTAGGTGGTGTTGTTTTGGCCGTCCTGCCTTTGGTTGTGTTAGTGGTTGCAATTACTATTTTGTGTGGTTTTGTCGGTACAGCAAAAAAAGGTGGTATTGGTAATTTAGTTTTTTTTGTAGCGTATGCTGCTGTGGTATTGGTTGTTGTTGGTAGCGTTTCCGATTTGATTAAAATGGTAGGTAAAACTTTGGATGTGATTAAGAATCAAGTTGATTTGGTTTTTCCGATTATTTTAACTTTGATGGTTGCCGGTGGCGCTTCAACTAGTGCCAGTATTTATCAGCCTGGGGTGGCAATTTTATCGAATGGTATTTTACAAATTTTTACGTGGGTAGTAATGCCGTTGTTTGTTGTAAGTATGGCTTTTTCCGTTGTTTCACACCTTGCACCCCAGACCAAATTGGATAAGTTTGTTAGTTTTTTTAATGCTTTGTTTAAGTGGATTGTTGGTATATGTTTTACCGTGTTTTTATCTTTTGTGGCAATTCAAGGAATTACGGCTGGTAGTTTTGATAGTATTTCAATTCGGGCAACAAAAATGACGGTTTCTGGTTATGTACCAATTATTGGGAGTTATATGTCGCAAGGATTTGATTTAATTATGGCAAGTGCTGTGTTAATTAAAAATGCCGTTGGATTGTCTGGTGTTTTGTTGTTATTAGGTCTGGTTTTAGTACCAATTGTAAAAATTATTGTTTTTTCATTAGCACTTAAACTTACGGCGGCTGTTACGCAACCAATTGGTGATAGTCGTATTAGTAATTTTTTAACTACTATCAATAAAAGTTTTGGTATGTTAGTAGCGTGTCTATTGGGTGTTGCTTTTATGTATTTTGTGATTTTAGCATTATTGATTATGACAGGGAATGTAATATAGTATGACGGCTTGGTTAGCAAGTATTGTTGGTGTTGTTGTCATTGGAGTAATCCTTGAATTATTGATTCAGGGTCGGCGGATGGAAAATTTTATTCGTTCAATTTATGCTTTTATTGTTTTGTTTGTGATTGTATCGCCGTTGCCAAATTTATTAAAGACTGATTGGTTGGCGACTGATTCAGTCGCTGTCATAAATAATGAGTTAGTTGATAACATTACACAACAGAGCAGACAGTTTCAAATCAATCAGGTATTACAGTCGATGGGATATAGAGATGCAATTGTAACTATGTTCGATGAGGTAGTTTATGTCAATTTAGGTGTAACGCTTAAACAAGAGGAATTAAGTAAATTGCAAAAAATTTTAGGTGAGGGGGTTGTAATTATATGAAAAAATTTTGGGAGAAAATTAAAAAAATTAAGCATTGGGAAATTTATGCGGCTGTTCTTGTTGTAATTATTATGTTAGTGATTTACTTATCAGGTTTGGGTAGTAATCAATCAAAAACTAAAACACAAACGGAAGTTTCTGTTACAAATGTTAATAGCAGTTATGCTGGACAGTTAGAAACAAAATTAGAAAAAGTTTTAGGTTCAATTGCTGGTGCTGGCAATGTGGCTGTAATGGTTATGACTGACGGAGAAGGGACAGCAGAATTGGCTTATGATGTGCAGGAAAAAACAGTTAAGCAGGCTGGCACAAATGGACAGGAAGTTGTAACAACAACTGTCGATAAAAATGTCGTGATTAAAAATGGTAGCCCAATGGTCTTATGGACGAATCCACCTCAAATTATTGGTATTGTTGTGGTGGCAACGGGAGCAAATGATGCTGGAGTACGTTTGAATTTATTACACGCTGTTCAAACGATAGTTGGCGAAAAGAATACACCAATTCAAATTTTGTCGGGAATTTAATTTGTCAAGATTCGTAGTCATATTCAAAATAATTGCTCAATATAATATAAGCAAGGGGGAAATAATTTGTGGAAGTAGTAGCGCAACAAACAAAAAAACAACATCAATTCAAAGGTAAAATTAAAAATTTTTTTGGAGCTTTTTTGAGCAAAAAAGTGCGTAAGATTGCTTTAATGACAGGCTTGTTGGCTTTGTTGGTCGTCACTGGTTATTTGAATTTTACCTTAAATCAAAATGCTGTAAGTATCAATGCTGGTAGTAAAACTGAAACGAATATGTTTATTACTTTAAAAGAAAATCGCACAGATGCTCGCTTGGCTCAACAATTAGTTTTAGAAGAAATTGTCGCCAATACTAGTGCTAGTGCTGATGCTCGTCGTGAAGCAGAAGTTGCTTTAACTAATTTGGCTGCGACAATTGCTTTTGAAAATAATACAGAAAATTTGATTGCAGCACAATGTGGTTATGATGATGTAATTGTTAGTCGTAACGGTAATAAATTAAATGTTATTGTAAAAACTGATAATGAAATAGAAAACGAAAATTTACAAAAAATTATGAAGATTCTAGCGAATGCAATGGATAAAGAAAGATTAGAGCCTGAAAACGGCGATGCACTTTATATTTCAATTATGTAAAAAAGGGCAGTTAGCCCTTTTTTGTTTGTAGTTTTGGCTATAATAAAATTGTGTATTTTGTATGTTGTCTTATCGCATGGATAGGTTCTCTTTTTTGTTACTGGTGCTTGCATCAAAATCGCTATTGGTTAGTTGAAACGAAAACTGATGGTAAAGTAAAATCGCAAATTATTCGATTACCATTACGACGTATTAAGCACGAACAGTTACGACGAGAAATTAAAATTTTTAACGACTTAAACTTGGTGATGCCGACGGTACAAGGAGTGGCTGTGGTTTATCGTGAACAAATGAAAGCACTGTTACGTAATCCACAACAGCGTCCGACAGGAAATCCTTATCAACGTTTGCTTTATGGTTATGCTTGTTATGTTTTAGCACAGAAAATTGATAATGAAATTACGCAACGACAATTGCAACGAAATTTAATTTTTTTGTTAGCTCCACAACGTAAAGTTGTGCGCCGTATCAATGCTGTGTGGTCGCATCAGGTTTATCATCTATCGTCAATGCCAGTTTTTAAAGTCTTTACTGATTGTTATTATAATCCTTTAGAACCTGGCTTCCAAAGTGAAAAACCGTGGCAGGTTGTTGTGCACGGCAGTTATATTAAATATTACAACCAAGATTGGGTAGTAAAACGTTATGCACACGCTTATACACTCTTTGCTGAAAGTACACAAACAATTACATTAAAAGTTGCTATGGAAAAAAGTGATTTCGATTGTTCGGTTAGTCGTGGAGTGGTTACAGTAAAACACCTGATAAGTGGCGAGTATCATACTTATGCTGTACGTGGTGATAAAGTCCGTTTGGCGACGAGTGTTTGTGCTAAAATTGATGCATTGGAAATTTATGTTACTTGGCAGGGGGAAGCAAAAATTTGTTTAGATGGTGGTGAGCCACAGTGGTTACCTCGTGCACAAGTACAAGACAATCAACGTTTGGAAAAAATGTTAAACATGATTTATCAATCAAAATTTATTCAAGGTGAACGTTTGCGTGTGCGTTATTTGGCTGCGCAAAGAATTGTTCCATCTTTGAATGGATTTACCAAAGTAATTGCAGTTCATACTGTTGAAGATTTTTGGAAAGCTTGGCAAGAAATAGTAGACTACCGTAGATTGGCTCGCCTGGTGCAAGGGTTAAGTTTGGTGTTTTTATATGCAAGTACTTTGCCAGAAATTGAAACAACAATGTTATCCATCTTTAATGCTGAACAAATTATGGTGTGTCATAATGATAATTTATGGATTTATTTTGTTGACCGAACCATAATTGAGCCAGATGCTTTATATCTTTTTCATAAACTAACGCAATCTTCGCATTATGTACCAATTTATCCAACGCCACCCGGATTACAAATTAGCAAGGCTTGGCCTTATGTGAAGACATTAACGGTAACAAACACTTTACCACAAAAGATGATGCACAATTTAGTTGTGCCGTTAGTTTTCTTGCGTCCATCAATTGTCAGTGCAGATGGTACTGTGTTGACGGTGGTTAGTTTGGTATCCGGGCATATCAATAATTATGTTTTACCTGTACCGGTTCGTATTAAAGATGAACTCTTAACAACACATCTTAATATTTCGTTAAAAGTTAAACTAGCAGGTTACGAAACTCGGCAATTTACCATTACACGCCGTGAAAGCAAAACAAAAAAACACTTAACTAAGAAAGAGTTAGCTTTGGCCTTACGTGATATTCAAGTTAGTACTGATGATAAAAAATTAAATGAAATATTTAAGAAAACAATTATTGAAGGAGAAGATGTTGCAGCTTTGGCTGCTGTTAAAGTAGCGTATCAAAACCAAGATAAAAAATTATTATTAGCAGTATTAGGTGAGCGACATCAAATAAGTGCCGATGTTTGGCAGTATTTATTAACGCAGTTCGTAGGAATTCGTGTCAGGGCTGATAAAATATACTTATCACCGTGCGTTAATGTGATGGGTGAGTTTGTTGTAAGTTTTGAATGTCATGGACAGAAGTATGCTTTTAATACGAAAAAAAATTTGTCACAGAACGTAAAATTTGCTAATATAAGTTATTATGGAAATTCAAAAAGATAAAAAATTAACAGGAACAAAAACAGAAAAAAACTTGGAAACAGCCTTTGCCGGAGAAAGTGGTGCACGTAACAAATATACGTTTTTTGCATCCAAAGCCAAAAAAGAAGGATACCCAACTATTGCTAAAGTTTTTGAAGAAACAGCAGGTAACGAAAAAGAACATGCTGAAATGTGGTTTAAATATTTACACACTATTGACAGCACAGTTGAAAATTTGTTGACAGCTGCGGCTGGCGAAAATTACGAATGGACCGATATGTATGATAAATTTGCGAAAGAGGCTGAGGAAGAAGGTTTCACCGAAATCGCAGCAAAATTCCGTGGTGTTGGTCAAATTGAAAAGAATCACGAAATTCGTTTCTTATCTTTAGCTGAACAATTAAAAAACAACACAATGTTTGCTGGTGAAGCTCCGGTAACTTGGCAATGTACAAATTGTGGTTTTACTTTCTTTGGTAAAGAAGCACCAAAAGTTTGTCCAATTTGCTTACATGCTCGTGAATATTTTATTCGTGTCTGCTTGAGTTAATAAGTTAAAATAAAAAAATGAAAGCGAGTGATTTAATTCATTCGCTTTTTTTATGGTTAGGGTTTATGATAAATTTGTTTCGTTTGTGAAAATCATAAAAAAAGACTTGAACAAATTATTTTACTATGTTATAGTAACATTACTGGATTGTAGCTCAGTTGGTTAGAGCACCGCTCTGATAAGGCGGGGGTCAGTGGTTCAAGTCCACTCAGTCCAACCAAAAAAAAGAACCCAAGTTTGTTGCTTGGGTTCTTTTTATTTGGCAATTTGTTTTTTATTTTTCTTTGCAAACTGCATTTTGGATGAGTTTAACAACTTCCACAACTGGAACAACTAAAGCAGAGAAACCGAGACAGATAAGCCATTGTGTTAAGGTTAAACTTTGTAAGTGAAAGACGCTTGCTAAGATAGGAATAAATGCGATTGCCATGATTGATACAATACTTACAAATAATGAAATAACTAGTGTTTTATTTTTGAATGGATTCGAAGTAAAGATTGAATGATTGGTTCGTACGTTAAAGATATGGAATAATTGGATGAAATTCAAAGCTAGGAATCCCATTGTAGAAGCAATAGCATCATTATAAAGTGTGCGACCAACAACAAAGATTGCGATAACAATCAATGCTTGTAAAATACCTTGGTAACCAATATTAAAGGCAATTCTTTTGCTGATAATATTTTCATTTTGTTTACGTGGTTTTTGTTTCATTACATCTTTTTCTACGCCTTCCATCCCCATTGAAATAGCGGGCATCGTGTCGGTAATTAGGTTGATAAATAAAATTTGTACAGCAACCAAGAAAGTTACTTGTGGGAAAATCAGTGTAGTTAATAAAATTGTTAAAACTTCAGCAATGTTGCCACCTAATAAGAATTGAATTGTTTTTTGTATATTCGTATATATCTTACGACCTTCTTCGACGGCAATAACAATAGTTGCAAAATTATCGTCGGTTAAAATTAAATCAGCAACTTGTTTGGTGACTTCGGTTCCGGTTTTACCCATACCAACACTGATATGTGCTGATTTAATACTTGGAGCGTCATTAACGCCATCACCGGTCATTGCAACAACTTTTCCAAGCGCTTTAAATGCTTGCACAATACGTACTTTGTGTTCTGGACTGACACGTGCGTAAACTTTGAATTTTACTACTTCGGTTTTTAATTCTTCGTCAGTAAATTGGTCAAGGTGTGCACCTTCAACAACTTCAGAATATTTAGTAACCATACCTAGTTCTTTAGCAATGGCATAAGCTGTATCTTTGTGGTCACCGGTAATCATTACAGCTTGCATACCAGCTTGTTTGCATTTTTTCAATGCTTTATAAACTTCGGCACGTGGTGGGTCAATCATACCTGCCATACCAACAAAGGTTAAAGCGCTTTCTTTAATGTCGTCTTGATTGTCACAAGTACGATAAGCAAAACCTAGAACACGTAAAGCTTGTGAGCAAAGGTTAGCATTTGCTGTTTTTAATGTTTCGATATCTTCGGTTGTGATTTTACGTATTTCGCCGTTGATTTCAATTTTTGTACAGCGTTTTATAATTTCGTCAAAAGCACCTTTGGTAAATTGTTTATATTCTTGATTATGTATATTAACCGTTGACATTAGTTTACGATTTGAGTCAAAAGGAATTTCGTTGACACGTTGCCAAGCTTGTTCAAGTGTGTTTTTGTGGTAACCGAACTTTTCGGCACAATCGAGCAAAGCAGTTTCGGTTGGGTCACCAATTAAATTATTCTCTTGTACTTTTGCGTCATTACATAAAACCATTGTGTTTAAAACGTTTGACATTAAGGCTTTATCGCATTGTTTAATATCATATTCCTGATTGTTGAGAATAATTTTGCGTACGGTCATTTTGTTTTGTGTGATTGTTCCAGTTTTATCTGAACAAATGACTTCACAACAGCCTAAAGTCTCGACAGAATGAAGGCGGCGAATAATAACATTTTGTTTAGCAAGTTTGGTTACACCGATAGAAAGAATAATTGTAACGACAATCATCATACTTTCTGGAATTGCGGCAACGGCAATTGCAACGGCTGTAATTAAAGATGTCGACCAGTGTTGTTTAGTAATAAAAATGTTAATTGCGAAAATAGCTGTAGCAATAATCAAAACAGCGACAGTAATAAATTGAGCAAATTTATTTAGGCTATTTTGCAATGTGGTTTTTTCTTTGTTTTGTTTTTGATTTAACATACCGGCAATTTTACCAATTTCGGTATTTTGACCGACGGCGACAACTACACCCATACCACGACCATAAGTAACAACACTGGACGAGAATGCCATATTTTTACGGTCGCCGAGTGGTGTCTTTGATTCAAGGATTAAGTCAGCATTTTTGCTAATTGCCACGCTTTCGCCGGTAAGCATAGATTCATCGCATTTTAAGTTTGCACTTTCTATTAAGCGAATATCGGCAGGAACAATGTCACCAGCCTCTAACAAAACAATATCGCCTTCAACTAAATCCGAAGTTTGTACGTAAACAACTTCATTACCACGTAAAACTTTAGAATAAGGTTGCGACATATTTTTCAGGGATTGCATTGCGTTTTCGGCTTTTGATTCTTGTACAACACCTAAAACAGCATTTAATACAACGATGAACAATATAATTATTGTGTCAATAAATTCGGTAGCTCCGTTGTTTTCAATAATACCAAAGACTAATGAAATCACAGCTGAGATTAAAAGTAGGATAATCATCACATCTTTGAATTGTGCAAAGAAACGTGAAAGCCAAGATTGTTTTTTTACTTCGGCTAATTGATTTTTTCCGTTCTTTAGTAATCTTTCTTGTGCATCTTCAGCAGTCAGCCCTTGTTGTGAAGATTTTAATTCGGTTAAAACTTCACTAGCTGACTTTGTGTAAGTAAGTTCCATATTTTAAATTTTAGTACAGTCTAAAAAGTTTATCAAATGATTTGCGAATATCAGTCGAAAGCATTATGCTATATTGATGATGGGGGAAGATATCGAAAACTTGCAAGACGAAGAAGTTGCCTTGGATGAAGGTAACTATGCTGATGATATGCAAGATGATATGCAAGATGATGTCGATGATTTACAACCACAAGAAGATTCCTTATATGGTGGAATGGTTGAACACGAAGCCGTTGAAGATGGTGGTTTGAGTGGTGGTGGATATTACGACGAAGATAAGTATTATAACTACCAAGATTCTAATCCATCAACAGATATTGATTATCGACCTGGGAAAGATGAGAGTTCGGCGTATACTGATGATTATACTGATACCAAAAATTATAACCCAGTTGCTCGTGGTGATGAAAATGATAATGAAGATGGTCTAGGTTCGAGAGAAGAAGAAAACTTTGATGGCGAAGGTAGTAATTTTGATGGAACCGACGAGTATGATAATGATAATTACGGAAATAGTGCTGGTAATGATTATGACAATGGTGATGATGAAGATGGACAGGGTCGTAAGCAAGGTGGGCATCATGATAATGATGAAGATGATAACGAAACTGAAAATAGCGAACAATCAGGAAATAGTAAGAAAAAAAGTCAACAACGTGTTCCAAAAGGTTCGGATGATGAAGAAAAAGAAATTGTAGTAAACGGTACTAAATTATGGAAAAAAGGTGAGCCAATTACTCTTGAAGTTTTGTCAACGCATTGGGATTTGTTTCGTGAAATACCTGAAATGAGACAATATATGGATCAAGCAGATCAAGTTGTGGAACAGGGGTTGAATGCAACTGGACCAAATCTTGTTCTTAAAGCCTATAAGTCAGTTCAAAAAATTGCTGACCCGAATTCTGGCGCGATTAGTATTTTATTAAGAATGATAGCAAAGCCAAGTATTACTTTGACGTATGGTGCTGCTGCTGTTGTCGAAGCAATTTTTGACCAACAATGGATGCAGGTTACTTTAATTTTTGGATTAAAAGCGGCGCTTGGTGTTGTTTTAAAAATGGATATAGTAAAATTCATTTTGGAAAAAGTTTTTGAAAAAGGTGTTGAATTATACAAAGCAAAATTGAAGAAAAATAAAAAACAATAATTTTTAAGAAACAAGAAAATGGTCGACAACAATTGATGTTTATTGTATAATCATTATTATGGAAGCAAAAAGTTTAAGACCTGGAAAATTATTTAAAATGGACGGCGTAGTTTATGAAGTTATTGACTATGAGTTCCGTCAACAACCACGTTTGGCTGCAGCAATCAGTGCAAAAATTCGTAACATTAAAACTGGTGCAATCAGTGTAGAAAACTTCAAAGGAAATCCTGTTTTGGAAGATGTTGAAGTTGAAAAGAAAGAATTGCAATTTTCTTACAGTGATGGTGAAATTGTTCACTTTATGGATATGGAAACTTACGAAGATATTCCAGTTAATCGTGATTTGTGTGAAGCATCATTAAAATACAATGACGAAAATGGTGAGCCAATTGTTTGTACGTTTAACTACATTGATGGAAAGATTGCAAGTATTGTTCCTCCAACATTTGTTGTTTTGGAAGTTACAGAAACTGAACCAAGTGTTGCAGGTGATACGGCACGTAACGCTTTGAAAAATGCAAAATTGTCAAGTGGTTTGGAAACTAAGGTACCAATGTTTGTGAATAATGGCGATAAGATTCGTGTTGACACAAGAACTGGTGCTTACGTTGATCGCGCATAAGTCTAGACAAATTTATAGCATAGTGTTATAATACTATGCTACTTATGACGGGTGTAGCCAAGTGGTAAGGCAATGGATTGTGGCTCCATTATGCGTGGGTTCGATTCCCATCTCCCGTCCCACATTAGACGTAAAAGCACTTCAAAATACACATTATATAGTGTAATTTTTTGTGCTTACTACACAAGATTATTAAGGAAGAGCTCAAAAACGGTATTTGGGCTCTTTTTTAATAAATTATAACCTTATATTTTATAGACGCTAAATGGTTCCATGTTATATACTGTCTAGGGAGTTACAAATGTCAAATATTAAAGTTTTTGAAGGTAAAAAAGTGCGTACGGCTTGGAATGAGCAGGAAGAAGATTGGTATTTTTCAGTTACAGATGTGGTTGCAGTTTTAACTGATAGTCCTAATCCGCGAAAATATTGGAGTGTATTAAAAACTAGATTAAAAGAAGAGGGAAGTGAGTTGACTACAAATTGTAGTCAACTGAAATTGCAATCCGCCGACGGTAAGTTTTACCTGCAAGATGTGTTAAATACGAAAGGAATTTTACGTTTAGTACAATCTATTCCAAGCAAGAAAGCCGAACCGTTTAAGATTTGGTTAGCTCAAGTTGGTAGTGATAGGTTAGATGAAATTGCGGACCCACAAAAAGCTATTGACCGTGCAGTAGAAACTTATCGCCAAAAAGGTTACCCAGAAGAATGGATTACTCAACGCATGATGACAATTAAAATGCGTAAAGAATTAACAGATGAATGGCAACACCGTGGCATTACCAAAGACAAAGAATATGCCATTTTAACTAATGAGATGACGAAAGCGTGGTCAGGAATGACAGTGCAAGAATATAAACAGCTTAAAGGTATTAAGAAAGAAAACTTGCGTGATAATATGACCAATATTGAATTGGTCTTGAATATGTTGGCGGAAGTTACAACAACTGAAATGAGTAAGGCACAAAAGCCAAATTCGTTTGAAGAGAATAAGAGAGTAGCTCGTGAAGGTGGTGAAGTAGCAAAAACAGCCAAGAGTGCTTATGAAGCGCGTGTTGGCAGAAAAGTTATTTCATCCATTAACGCTGAAAATAAAAATTTGTTGGAAGTTAAACCTGAATCTAACTAATTTTAAATATAATAATGTGCATTCAGCATTTGTGCATTTGCGGCTTCGTTATAATCGATTGATTTTTTAAATGTTCTAGTATAGAAAGGACCTTGATTGTTGTTGGGGTTCTTTTTGATTAACAGCATAGATTACTGCATATTTCATTTTTTTCTCCTTTAAATTTTATATTGAACTTCTATAGGTGTTTGTATTTCATCGTGAATATGCTTATGTGAATATTGGAGTGTGGTCTTATGAAAAGAACCCTGCTCATCATCAGGGCTCTCTTTTAATGGTGTTTTGACAGTGATTTTTATCTTATCATTATAAACCATAATATTTTTGATAAGTGACCCGATAACTTCTTTTATGTTTCTTTTTAGCACCTCAGTATAATTCTTTCGTAAATCTTCATGATTAACTGGTGTGCAGATTTTGCTTTTCTCGATGGATATTGCTTTTTCAATTTTTGCAATTTGTTCTTCACGTTCCTTAATTCGAATTTGTATCGTTTGGGTAATTAATCCTTCTTCAGCATTTTTAAGTAAATTATGTAATGATGTTCTAGCTTGTTGTAGTTCTCGTTCAAGAATTTGTAATTGTTCATTGGCTTTTGATTTAATTTTTTGAACATCTAAAATTCGTTCAAGTAATTTGTTCATTACTTCTGGTTTTGTTAATTCTCCAATAACTTGTTTAATAATAAATTTTTCAAATAATTCCTTTGACAACGCAATTTTTGGACAATCACTGTTCTTTTCATTTCTGCCACTGCAACGATAGTAAAACTTTTTTGTGCCGTTTCTTTGTGTTCCACAAGCTCCGTTGATACTCTTACCACAGTAACCACAAATCAATTTTCTGCTCAATAAATATGTAACTTGAACACTTGATTTACCATGTCGAAGTATTGCTGATCGTGCTTTAATTCGTGCATATAATTCTTTATCAATAATTTGTGGATACATATTTTCGTATACTTCATTTCCATAACGATAAATACCAGTATAGCGTTCTAATAACAGCATTCGATAAACCGTGCTTTGTGCAAATGGTTGACCGCGTTTAGTAATACCTCTTGCTTTTAACGCAGCAACAATATCTTTTACATAAGAACCAGCGTCATATCTTTCAAACATATATCTAAGTACGGCGGCTTCTTCTTCGTCGATAACAATCTTTTTGTTTTCCACTCTATAACCATAGAGAGTTTTTCCGCCTTGGGAATATCCTTTGATTCGATTTTCTCGCATACCACGCTTTGTTTTTTGCGATAGTTCAGCAGAGAAGTATTGGTTCATACTTTCAAGTAAACCTTCGAGAATAATCCCTTCAGGGCTATCTGGAATGTTCTCCATTGCAGATAATAATTTGATACCGTTATCTCTTAATGTTTTTCTGTGAACAACTGTTTCATATTTATCACGGGAAAAACGGTCAAGTTTATAGACGATAACATAATCCCATTCTTTTTTACTGCTATCGCTAATCATACGCTGAAACTCTGGGCGACGGTCATTAGTTCCAGTCATTGCACGGTCGATATACGAGTCAATAATCATGATGTTGTTTCGTTCAGCATACTCATTGCATACGCGAATTTGTCCTTCGATACTTTGTTCCGACTGATTATCGCTGGAATATCGGGCGTAAATTACAGCTTTTTTCATTTTCTCTCCTTATGCTTTTTTTTTCTTTGTCTTGCGACGGAGCGAAAAATAAACGGGAACATTAGTTGTTTTGTGTTGTATGTTTTTCCGTTTTTGCCAAGGGCGGTTTACCGTTCACTTAACCCTTGGTAAAAACTGGTTCCCGTTTACGCTCCATAGTCGCAAGACAAAAAAAAATAATTTTTGATTATTTGTTATTTTCGTTTTGCAATAGCACGATATCTTCCCAAAGTTTTTGGCAAAGAATGTCGTCGAATATTTCAACATCAATTTCGTTGAGCCAAATGACCTCTAAATCGTCCATCGTTTTAACCCCCTTTTTTATTACGGGGAGAGCATACTTAAAAGAGAGTTGTCATTACCATAAAGTTTGTATTAAAACTTATGTCAACTTTGTATCTTTTTATATCAAAATATTTCATTTATATTAAAAAATATCCACCCTGAGTAGAAGAGTGAATATTTTTTTGGATAAACAATAGTGTTTTAGATATACCAAACGGGTACTATTAGTGTCTCATTATTTATTGCTGATAGTTTGTCTTTCATGCAAATAATTGCGCCTTGACCAGTGGGAATAGTTGATTTTTTCAAAACTTCAAAGTTTTTAATCATTGACTGTGTTGGATTAGAAGATTTCTTTATTTCAATTGGGTGCAATATTCCATCGTTTTCTAATATCAAATCAATTTCGTTTTGTTCTTTATCTCTATAGTAATACATAAACAATTCTTTACCAGTATTTGTATAAGATTTTCTAATTTCACTGACAATATAGTTTTCTAAAATCGCGCCATTAATTGAACCATTTTGTAAAATTTCAGAACTTGAATATTTTGTTAAGTAGCAAACGAGTCCTGTATCAAAGAAATAAAGTTTTGGCGTTTTGACAACTCTTTTAAGTAGATTGTTAGAATATGGGTGCAAGTAAAAAATAACTTCTGATTTTTCGAGCATTCCAAGCCATCTTTTTGCAGTTTCATCACTTACTTCAACATCAATAGCGATGGAATGAATGTTTAGTTCTTGACCAATTCTACAAGCTGCTGCACGAATAAAATCAATAAATTTAGCATCATCCTTAACATCGATTTCTTCTTTGACATCTTTAGATAGATATGTTTGTAGGTAACTTGAATAAAAAACATCTCTGTTTGTGTATTTACCACTTGCGAGTCCGGGAAGACCACCATTCCATATTCGCTTAAATATTTCTTCTATATCAGCCTCTTTTTTGTTGATTATTCTTTCTTGTAAATTATCAACATCAATAGCGAATGGTATGAGATGATCATTACCGTATAACTCATTTTGGGATAGGGAAGTGAGATTTAATATTGCAATTCTTCCTGCCAAACTTTCCTGTGCAAGTTTCATTAATTTATAACTTTGGGAACCAGTAAGCCAAAAACTACCTGGTTCAGCACCATTGTCAATTTTAATTTTTATGTATGAAAAGAGTTCTGGTGCATACTGAACTTCATCAATAAGAATTGGTGTCTTGTGAATTTTTAAAAACATTTCAGGATCTTTTCGTGCAAGGCTTCTTTCCTGCAAATCATCTAATGTAACTTTATTTCTTGACCCATCCATATGTTCAAGCATTGTGCTTTTTCCAACTTGCCTTGGACCTGTAATAAGTATGCAAGCATATTCTTTTGTAAGTTCCGATACGATTTTTTCCATGTCTCTTTTTATGTAGTTCATAAAAAACTCCTTTTTGACCAAAATGCCATACAATCTTATTTTAGTCAGACTTTAATAATAAGTCATCTATTGCTATGAAGTTTATGAAAAGTAATACTATAAATAACCGAATAGTGAATATTTTTGATACATAAATGACAACTTTTGATACAAAGTTGATAACAAATGATATGTATTGATACATAAACTTTATGGAAATGATATTTTTTACCTGCTATTTTTGTGGTATGAAAAATATCAAAAGAACAATAATCGTTTGCAAGCCGCCTTAGTGGGTTATCTGGAAATTTTAATTTTGCTCTTGACAAGTAAATAATGGATTGATATGATTAACCTATCACGAACAAATGCTCGTTATAAAACAAAAGGGGGTGAAATAATGAGAAGTAAAAATAAAGAGTTAATGAAGAGCATTATTGATTTTGTTGATGATACTTATGAGCGAACAGGGAGAACACCAACTTATCGTGAGATAGGAAATGAGTTGTCAATGACAAGTTCTTGTGTCAGCAACTATCTAAAAGAAATGGCAGATAAAGATTTAGTTTCATTAACAGGTGATGCTCGTGGAATAACAACAAGGAAAATGCAGTTATCCAAAAATGAGTTAATCAATGTGCCTGTGATTGGGACGATTTCTTGTGGAACTCCATTATTTGCGGAAGAGAACATAGACAGGTATATTCCAATTCCAAAGTCATTAGTTGGAAACGGAAACTTCTTTATTCTTACTGCCAACGGAACAAGTATGATCAATGCCAATATTGATGATGGGGATATGGTAATTGTTCGTCAGCAAGAAACAGCAGAAATAGGTCAAATTATTGTTGCGTTGATAGATGATGAAGCCACCTTAAAAAGATTTTATATTGACGAAAAAAATAAAAAAGTCCGCTTGCATCCAGAGAACGATAGTATGGAAGATATGTATTTTGATAAAGTTCAAATTCAGGGGGTAGCGGTAAAAGTGATTAAAGATGTAACATAACCGATTAACAGTTTTATAAAGTTTTCACAAAAGATAGGTTTCTCGAACATTGGACTTCTCAACCGTGTTTTAGTTTCCTAAATTTAACTCTGTTTGTGATATGAGAAAAGGAGGGACTTTATTATGAAACAATCAAGTTCGACCACACCAAGCATTCGCTGTCCACAGTGTTCTAACTACATTAAGGTAAACAGGACACAACGCGGAATTAAGATTGGCAGATGTCCAGTTTGTAAATCGTTAGTGAGTGTAAAACAAGGGAGCAAGATTAAGAAGATTAAGATATTAAATTGTTCAAAATAAAAATTGAATAGCGCTTATCCAACAAAGTTAATGCTGGGTTGCAATAGTACCAAAGTAAGACATTAGCTCACTGTTGAATAAGTAAGATTCGCGTAAAAGGAAGTGAGACACCTTGACGAATGTGGAAGCCGAAAGGACCACGCACAATCGTAAGATTGTAATTTCGTTAGGGTGTCTTTTTTTATCTGAAAATCACCCTAATAGACAACAATATTAAGGAGATTAAAATGGTAGATTACAAAACAGTTAAAGATGATTTGAATGATATTCGTTTCTTTTATGCGAGAAAGGATATCTTTGAGGCTGGTTCACAGTCCATTGGTGAAAATGATGGGATTATAAATAAGGTTAATATGTATAACGAACTTGTCCGTAAGGCTCCTGCACGCTTATACGAAATGTACATTTCAATGTATTTACAAAACAATACACTTGAATCCTTAGCTGAAGAAGTAGGGCTTTCGTATGTTTCTGTTCAACGCACCAATGGTCAGTTGATTAAATATCTAAAAAAAGAAATCAATAAGGAGGAAAAATAAAATGGAAGAACAACAACCAATTTTTATGCGAGATGCGAATAATGTATATTCCACAGCCAAATTCATTGTTGCTCAAAATATTAGTATTGTAGTTGATGAAGATGGTGGTCATTATACGACAACGATTGATAAGTTCTATAAGCGAACTACCAAACGAGATAAGCAGTATGCTTTGGCATTTATCAATGAACCCAGTATTGTAACAGGTGGTCGTATAAACACAGACATAACGAAACGCTTTTATATGGATTAATAAATTTATAAAATGTTTATTTGACATTGACAAAGTATGATTTTCATGAGATATAATATTGTTCGAATAAATAAATTTGGAGGGTTAATCCTTTTCGAACAAACTGGGTAGAGCTCTCCCAACTGAACTAGCAATAGTTCAGTTTTTTTATTGACAACTATTTGTTTATATGTGATACTCTCAATGTTCGAAAAGGATTAATACTCCAGAAAGGTCAGCAGATGATCTACGTTGGAGTTATGTAATTAAACATAATCAATAAAGATCTATTTGCTCCTTTGAAATAAAAAAAATAAGGAGTATTTTTTTATGGCGAATTTTATTTATTCGAAAACAACAGAAAAAGGTAAACAAACATTTTATTTGGTTAGTCAGGGAAGAGAGTATTTTCTATTCACACAAAGATATTATAAAGGTGTTAGAAATTATTTTCATAATAAAAGGCATCTAGATGATGCTTTAGATGTATCTAAAAGTCGACATGATACGGCATTAATTAAAACAATGACCAAAATACCACTTTATATTAAATTTATAGAAAAAGAATATGGTATTTCAATTATGAAAACATCATTTAGAAAAAATAAGAAAAAGAAGTATAATGCATATAACAGGAACGGTTCCATTGATATTTGGGATTATCAAATTGCGTAAAGGAGTACAGAGAAGAGATGAAAACATTTAAGTTGGGATATTATCCAGACATAAAAAATAAAAATTTTCTTGATCTTGCTGATGATGGAATAGGTCATAAAGTTAAATTAACTACAAATAAAATTGATAAAGAAATGGATAAGATGGATCCAAGATTTATTAATAGATTAAAAGATGTAAAGATTATTTATAGACTTGAGAATGGTGGTTGTTTGGTTTTAATAGGTAATTTAGGTTGTGATTTTAAGCAACCTATTGGAGGAATGTTCTTCTGTAAAAGAATTTATTTAGATCAAAAAATTAATTTTGATTCTTTTTCTATATTTTCGTCACTC
>JAZSAE010000065.1:0-3217 GCA_045601705.1 Clostridia bacterium
GTTAACTGTTTGGTTAAAGCACCATCGTTTGTTAAGAGCAGTAAACCACAAGTGTGGTAGTCTAAACGTCCTACAGGGTAGAGTCGAACGGATTTTAACAACTTAGCATATTGTTTTGGGTTTTGATTGATAACATCTAAAACAGTCGGGCGACCTTGTGGGTCGTACGTTGTGGAAACAACTCCTGCTGGTTTATTGAGTAAAATATAGACTTTATCGGTAGCTGGTTTAACTGGACGATTGTCTACTGTTACGGTTGCGTCTTCGGGGATTAAAGTCGCCAAGTCCGTAATTACGACACCATTAAGGCGTACACGACCTGTGGTCACCAAGGTTTCCACATGGCGACGACTGCCTAATCCACACAACGCAAGATATTTGTTTACGCGCATCTAAAAAAAGTATATCATACATTTAATGAATATCCTAATTGCAAATGTGAGAAATTTGGAATCAGCAGAACTGAAAGTGTTGGCTGGAGAATTGGCCAAAAAACACTCGGTAACTGTTTGTTCTTTGGAAGGTTCCAGTCGTCAAAAGGGGAATGCTTTTTCATACAGTGGTTTTCCAACTAAGTTTAAACAAATCTCGAATTATACCATAAACGGTACACGCATTCCGGCTTATAAATTTCAAGGTACGCCAGCTGATATGATTTCGATTATGCTTGGCAATATTATGCGTCACCGTAAACCACAAATTGTGATCTGTGGGATTAGTAATGGAATCTCTTTGGGTACAGATGTTTTTTGTTCGTCTAATATTGGTATGGCTATGCAAGCAGCATTTAGTAATGTCCCTTGTATTGCTGTTGGTGTGCCGATGCAGATGGGTGGACACAAAGAAACTGACCTTTTGCCAGCAGCACAGTTTATTGCCAAGAATATTGATAAGTTTGCGAAAGCCAAGTTACCGACTGATACATTTTTAAATATTACAATTCCTTTAGTTAAAAGTTATGATGATTTCCAAGGTGTGGGAATTTCATCAATGGACAATCTTACTAAGATGACACGCTACTTAGAAAAAGAAGATTGTAAAGGTCATAAATATTACTGGGCACAAATGGTCGAACGGGAAAGTTCTAACAAAACCGAAGTTGCTCCAACAGCAGGAATGTCATACTTCAAAAAGAATTACATTATTATGGCTCCTTTAACCTATAACAGTACTGATTGGGCACGCTTGGAACAAATGCAAAAGGAGGTTAACAAATGAAAATACTTTTAACGAATGAAGCTGGTTGTTTCCATCCTGGGATTATTGCTTTGGCAAAAGAACTGTCCAAAGACCATCGTGTTTGCATTGTTGCACCATTAACACAGCAAGTTGGGGCAGGTCATTCATTGACTGTTGACCAACGTCCATTACATGCTGAACAATGGTATGTGTTAGACCATGTTAAAATTTGGTCGGTTGACGGAACACCTTGTGATTGTGTCGCATTGGCTTTGGATAAATTATTACTTGATAAACCTGATTTGATTATCAGTGGTATTGATCCCGTTAATAACCGTGGCAATATGATTTACACAAGTGGTGTTGTTTCGGCTGCTATTGAAGGTGCAATTCAAGATATTAAAAGTATTGCTTTGAGTGCTACTATTCTTCACGAAAAAAAAGAACGTGCTTATCGTCGTGTGGCTAAATTTGTGGCACGTAAGTTAGAATTTTTGGCAAAACAAATTCCAGACTATGGCGTTTTAAATGTTAATTTTCCCGAAAAATTTAAAGCAAAAAATTTGATGCCAGCACCATTAACTGATGGATTGTTAGATAATGAATATGAAATTGAAGTAAATCCATTTGGTTCAACATTTGCATGGTTGAAAAGTCCTTTAATGGAGTTTGGAATGGATGCTTACGAGCAAAAAGGTGATCTTTATTGGTTAAAGCAAGGTTATATTACTTTGACACCATTGAAGTTAGATTTATTAAAAGGGGAGGCATTAACTGCATTACAAAAGGCAGGAATTAAATTATGAGTATCAATATTGCGATTGACGGGCCAGTGGCTAGTGGAAAAGGAACAGTTGCTAAGGCATTATCAAAAAGGTTAGGTATTTCTTGTTTGGATACCGGAGCAGCATATCGTGCTGTTACTTTGTTTTTGTTGGATAACGAAATTGATATCCACGACGAAAAGCGTATTTTAATGACGCTCAACAAAATTGATTTACGTATTTTTTCAGCAGAGAACCATGACATTCGTGTGTTTACACAAGGTCAAGATGTAACTCCACGAATTCGTGAGAATCGTGTTAGTATTTCTGTACCAGTTGTTGCTGCATACATTGGTGTTCGAGAATATGTTAATCGCCAAATTGCCGCAGTAGCTTCGCAGGGTAGTTATATTATGGAAGGTCGTGATATTGGTACAGTCGTTTTACCGAATGCCGATTATAAATTCTTTTTAACTGCTTCGTTGGAAGTACGTGCACAACGTCGTAAAGCCGACCTTGACGCCAAAGGCGAAGATATTTCTGTGCTTGAAATTATGGCACAAATTAAGGAACGTGATGAACAAGATATCAATCGTAAGGTTGCTCCATTACGTCAAGCTCCTGATGCAATCTACATTGATAACAGTAACTTAACCTTGGAACAAACCATTGACACTATGGTAAAATATATTAAACTATAAATAATGGAAACAATTGTTCACATCGAAAACGGCGAATACCTTGGACAAACACGTTTTGCGAATGATTTGTTAAAGGAATCATTAGCTTTATCGATTAAAGAAGTCCGTGGTGTTGCTGGGGTTGGTAAAAAGCCTTACAAAAACAAAGTTAAAGACACGGGGATTAAGATTAGTCGCTGTAAAGATAGTAGTAATTTAATTGTTGATGTTAATTTATCAATTTTAACTGGTTTTGCTGTACCGGATGTCGCTTATCGCGTGCAAGAGGCTGTCATCAATACGGCAAGTCAATTTACCAAAGATAAAATTGATAGAGTCAATATTTATGTGCGAGGTGCGAAATATGGGGCAAGCACTAAGCAGAAGTGAATCTCGTGAAGTTGCTTTTCGTTTGATTTTTGCGATGGGTAACGGTACAAATGTTGATAATGACGCTTGGGAATTGGCTTTGGATGGCAAAGTTGCACCTACGCCCGAACAACAATATATAGAACAAGTCATCAATACTTTTACTGACTTACGTGAAAAAATTGACACACGTATCAGTGAGCATTTGCAAAAATGGACATTGGA
>JAZSAE010000066.1:0-2973 GCA_045601705.1 Clostridia bacterium
GTATAAATTTTAATAAAAGTATTATTCTTACACAGATATTATCTTTTTTAATAATAATTATTGGACTTAGTACTGTATTTGGTGAGCAATATTTATTACCAAATAAAAAAGATAAACAGTATGTTTGGGCAATTATGATTGGTGTTTTTGTGAGTTTGATTGTTAATATACCTTTAATATATTTTTGGGGGTCGGTTGGTGCTGCATTGACTACAGTTGTTTCAGAGTTTGTTATTATGATTGTTATGCTTTGTTTTGTGTCAAAAGAGCTTTCGTTGAAAAAAATATTTAAATCAATGATTAAGCCTTTGTTGGCGACTGTTATTATGGGGTGTGCGATTTTTCCGTTAGCAATGATTTTAAATCCTGGTATTAAAAACACTTTTATTATTATTGGTTGTGGTATGCTTATTTATTTTATTTCAATTCTAATTTTAAGAGATGAGATTGTAATGGATTTCTTACATAGTTTGAAACTTAAAAAGATTGCACGAATTCAAAAAAAAAGTACAGAGATAAGTTCTGTAAATGGTAAATTGATTGAAGAAGTTGATATCTATGATGAATCCATGAATCTCTTGGGGCAAATGGAAAAAGATAAAGCACATCAAGATGGTATGTGGCATAAAAGTGTTCACTTATGGATTACCGATGGACAAAATGTTTTATTACAATTAAGGTCTGTTCAGAAAAAAAATTTTCCTAACAAATGGGATATTTCCGTTGCCGGTCACGTTAGTGCAGGTGAATCTCCATTACAAGCATTACAGAGAGAATATCACGAAGAACTTGGCTTGGTTTGGGATTTTGGTGATATCAATGAAGAATGTATTTTAAAAAGTGGCACGATTGAAAACAATCAACCTGCTAAAGAATTTTTGTACTTATATTTTATAAAAAAAGATATTGATTTAACAAAAATAAATCTGCCAAAAGATGAGGTGGCTGAAGTGAGGTATATTCCGTATATTGAATTCATCGATGAGTTTATGAAACAAAAAAATGAATATATTCCTTATCCAGAAAACTATAAAGAAGCAGTTAAAAATGGGTTGGAAAAAATTATTAAAAAGGGAAATGAGAATGAATAAAAAATTAATTTATTTAACAACTAATCCACATAAAGTTGAGGAAGCAAATCGTTTTCTGAAACAACGTTTTGGTTTTGATGTTGAGATAGTGAATCCTGCTTTTAATATTGTTGAGATACAAGCAAAAACTTGTGGTGAGGTCGCTGCATTTAGTGCTAAGTATGCAGCGGAAAAACTCGGATGTGCTGTGTTGAAATCTGATAGTGGATTGTATGTTGAAGCATTAGGAGGCTTGCCAGGGCCTTATAATGCGTATTTTGATCAGCAAATCGGCGTAGAACGTTTCTTGGATTTATTAAAGGGACAAACTAATCGTCGAGCAAGATTGGAACATTGTTTTGCTTATTGTGAACCTGGAAAAGAACCAGTTATATTTACGGGTGGAAGTACGGGAACAATTGCTTATGAAAGCCGTGGCGTAATGGGGCGATGGCATTCGCACTTTTATATTCCTGATGGTGAAACTAAAACTTTATCGGAGTTACAAGCCGAAGATTATGTAAAAGAAGCGCAGTACTGGGGAACAGCACTAAATGATTTTGCGCACTGGTATCAGTCAAAAATAGATTCAAAAAAGTAACCTTGTTAACGAGTAAGTTTTTCCGTATTCTGAGCAACATTTGAATTATAGCTTTGTTTTTTGTTTTTCGTGTTAGTTAAGTTGCTAACATCATAGCCAAAAAATTCTACATTGTTGATAAGCGCATTGTTGCCAAGTTCGCTAGCGTAGATGTTGATTAGGCCACGACACATTGAGAGTGTGCCAAATTCTTTAGTAGAATAAAGTTGCTCTGATATTTTGTTAATTAAATAGTAGATATATTTACTGTTGGCTTGAGTAAATTCTGTTTGGGTAATTAAATATTCAAGTTCGTTTAAGTTTGAATAAATTTCTTCAATAAGAGATTCTTTTTCTTGATCTTCGCCTGAACTAATCTTTAAAAAAGTACGTATGTCTTCTTTAAAGGCATACAAAAGAAAATTAATTTCTATGCGAATGTCATTCGCTGAATCAATTTCAAAGGCAAGATTTTCATCCTTAAATAATTTAAAAACGCTATCAAGTGAATCTTTGTTAGCTCTTTGGCGAACTAAGTTTAAACGGTCTAGTGTTGTATGTATGTAATGAAGTGTTTCTACTTTGTTGCTTAATTGACTAGGTTGGTTATAAATTTCTTGAGAAGTTAATCCGGAATTTTTTATAGTCTGGCTTTCTAACGCTTTATACATACGTGATAGTTTTAATGTGTTATCATTTAGTTTTGTTAAATGTTGATTAATTTCTTTTTCAATATCTTTTTCTGTAATTTTATCGTCAATAATCAATTTATTTAAATCGCTATTTAAGATTGCTGTTAATGTATTAATTGCTTCTTTATCAGAATAATTAGCTGTATTATAATCCAATGTTTCATAGCCTAAAGAAATTGATTTTGTAAGCTTTGACATTTCAGATTTATGAAAGGTCATTGCATGCAAACTTGTTGAGTTAAGCATTCCTAATAGAGCAATTGTAGGAACTATTTTTTTCATATTTGGTTTGTTAATAATAAATTTACTTTTTTTCATTAAACTTATTTTAACAAAATGAAAATTTATAATCAATATTTTACGAAAAAAAGTTAAACAAATTTTAATTTAAAAAACTGGTTAGAAAATTTACAGTATGATATACTGAAACATGGATGTAAAAATTAAAACAAACGATATGAAGGTTTTTAACTATTGTTCACGTGCAATAATTCGTCAAGGTGATAAATTTTTAATTATGTGTGTTAATGATGCTGATTATTATCATTTGCCAGGTGGACATATCGAAGTCGACGAAACGAGTACTGATGCACTTGATAGAGAAATTATGGAAGAAATAGGTATTGCTGTT
>JAZSAE010000067.1:0-1824 GCA_045601705.1 Clostridia bacterium
ATTTCGAAGCTGAATATGAAGGTGAATCTTATATTAAAGTTGATGGAACAACAATTTCTGTAACGGGATTGAATTTATCTTCCCAAACATCTTTTAGTGGATGTGCTTCTGCAATTCAAACAAAGTTGTCTGCAACCGTAACTGGTACAACTTGTACTTGGGATTCTAATTTTAAAGCGTTTATTATCACATCCCCAACAACTGGTGATACTGGTTCTGTTGAATTTGCAACTGCTTCTGCAACTGATATTGAAACATATATTGTACTTGGGTTAGATGCTGGTGTTAAATCTGCTGGCTCTGCCATTACATCTTTAACAGATACAATGGAAGGTTGTGTAAATTCAAACAGCAACTTCTTCTCGTTTATGCCAATTTGGCAAGAAACTGGTGATGAAGCATTAGAATTGGCGAATTGGTGTAATAACCAAGGCGTTCGGTTCTTATATGTGATGGTTGATAACTCAAATGCTGGTAAAACACCAAATAACGATGCTTCTTTGGGTAAACAGGTTCCCGATTATTATGGATGTTGCCCTGTTTATAATACAAAGGCTGTTGGTGCTTTTACAATGGGTATTGCTGGCTCTATTGACCCATCTCAACAAGAAGGTCGTAAAACTTGGGCATTTAAACAACAAAGTGGATTGGCTTTCACGGTTGATAATACATCTGATGCAAATGCTTTATTGGGAAATGGCTATAACTTCTATGGCGATTATGCGACAGCTTCTAATGAATTTAAATTTTTCCAAAATGGACAAGTTTCTGGCGTTGCAAAATGGTTGGATACTTACTATGGACAAGTGTTCATTAAAGATGGATTGCAAAATGCTTGGATTAACGCTTTGATAATGGCAAACACAATTCCATATAACGAAGCTGGTTATGGCGTGTTGCGTGCTGCTGCTATGGATACAATTAACACAGCTGTAAGTGCTGGATTTATTCGTCAAGGTGTAAGTTTGAGTGAAGCCCAAACTGTTCAGGTGAATACAGAAGCTGGGTTAGATATTGCTGGTACATTAAATACACAAGGTTGGTACTTGCAAATTTTAGACCCAACAACACAGGTTCGTACTGAACGTGGAACGCCCGTTGTGAATTTCTGGTATATGGATGGTGGTTCTATCCAGAAGATTCAAGGTACATCAACTGTATTATTATAAGGAGTGAAAGATGGCAAAAGATATTACTTCTGCAAATGCTAGTGCGACACTTGTTTTAGATTTATTTCCTGCTGGGGTTAAATTAGAACATTTTAGCGCTGATGGTGCGTGGTCGCAAGATAACTATTCTGTTTTGGAAACAAGAATGGGTGTTGATGGCTATATGGCCGCTGGTTATACACCAGTTGAAAAGGAAGTTACATTCCATTTCCAAGCAAACAGCCCAACGATTCCAAAATTGAATTTGATTTGGCAGACTATGGAAACAACTAAAACAGCTTTATGGTGTAACATTACAATTACCGTTCCAAGTATTAAGATGACTTATGTCTGTGCTAATGGTGTGTTAATGAACTATAAGATGTTACCAAACGCCGAAAAGGTATTGGAACCGATTGACGCAACATTCCGTTTTGAGTCAATTACAGCATTACCTTTATAATTTGAATATTGATTGGAGGACAATATGAGAAAAGAAAAAGAAATCAAGATTGAAGAAGGTCGGGACGCTGGTAAAGTATTTAAAATTACCGAAATGCCAGCGTTCCAGATGGAAAAATGGGCTACTAGGGCTCTTTCTGCCATTGGTAAATCCAAAAATGGAGGTGTTATTGCTATAGCTTCTATGGAAGTTACAGATTTAATAAATACCTTT
>JAZSAE010000068.1:0-8038 GCA_045601705.1 Clostridia bacterium
GTCCCACATTAGATGCTAGCCGACACATTTTTACGCGATATATAGTGTAGTTCTCGCATCACTAGTCTATTAAAGAAGAGTTCCAAAACGATGTTTGGGCTCTTTTTTTTAAAGTTAAAGTTTATTTACTATTTTACCGACTTTAATGAACAAAAGCAGTTACAACTTTATGTTTTATGACGCTGAATGGTAATGTATATCCTAATTTGAGGAGTTATAAATATCAAACAATTTTGGTTATGCGGATAAATTTTATAATTCACAAATGTTTCTTAATTAAGTAAAGGTACATGCTTAAATATGATTTTAATTTTTTTGCGTTAAAAATGCGAAAGCCATCTTTGATGGTTCCATTTTTATCAATTAGTTTAATGGCGATTAGATTATCTAGTATGTCGCCAGCCATGGCAAAACTGAGTTGAAAACTTTGTTGTAAGTCGTGCAGAAAAAGCATGTTATCAAGACAGATTGCATCAAGTTTTTCATTAATAGTTTTACTGGTTGTTTTAAGTTTTCCGATTGCTTTTGTAATTGCTTTGTGTAAGTAAAATCTTAAACCCGTCGGTTTAAGAATTGTATAGCCCGAAATGATATTTCCTTCGCGTATCAATTTTAACTTAACGGCATCGTAAAGAATTGTGCCGGCGCTGCTGAAACCAAGGTCGAATTCGCGTTGTAAAGTTGAAATTGTGATTTTCTTGTTGTTGCAAATTTGTTTGATTGATTCGTCGAAATTGTTTTGTTTCATTTATTCTCCTTTTTTAATTCACTTAGTATAAATAATCCAATGACCATAAAAACGGACATTGGGACTGCTTTACTATTGCTATTATGTGTGATAAAATTTTAAACATGGATGAACAAAAAACAGAAGGAATTGTCGATGATTTTAGTGATGTTAGAAAATTAAAAGATGATAGGGGATTTTGGGACGTTTATGAAGACTTAATTAAAGCCCATGTTAAGCTTGTCGAAAGTGATAACACTTCGGCACAAGTTCGGGATGATTATAGAAAATATTACAACGAATTTTACGAAGTTGACCCGGATGGTAAAAGTGAAAGCTTAAAAGCTAAACATCAAAAAATTTGGAGTAAAGAATTACCTAATAAAGAAGAAATGAAGTTAATGGTTGGGAAACCCAGCGATTTAACCAAAGATGGAAAAAAATTTGATTTAAAATGGGAAAGAAAAGGTAAAGATATTAGATATAGTAGTGATACTATTTTTACCTGCTTTATTCGTAGTGATCAAGGTGATATTTTTCGTGAAGTACTAGATTACCTTAAAGGTGAACAAAATTATTTAGTTTATATCGAAGGTTATCTTCGTGAATGCTATCGTAATATTGGCAGTTTTACTATTTTTCCAACTTTTCCAAAAGAGCATAGTATCAATTTTGTGCGTGGTGGAGGAAATGAAAAAATTCGTGATCGCTTTGATTTAACATTGGAATGCATCCGTAGATATTATGAAGCGCAAGAAAGTCCACTGAGTTCTGTGTTAAATTTCAACAGGGAGTTTTTGGATTTATTTGAGAATTTTACAGGTTATGTTGATTTCTTTTGTTTGCAGGATTTGGTTAATGGTGATTATACTCATGTTCGTGATTTAATGCGTGGTGGTTTCGTTAATGAAAATTCCTTTGAAAACCCGTTTCCACAAAATGTTATAGAATACAAACAATGGATGGAAAATCAACTCGAATTTGTGCAAAAAAGAACAAAAAGAATTAATCAAACAGCCATAGGAAAACATTAAAATTAAAGTATTGGGTATTGATAAATGAATTGTTTCAATGTCCGTTTTTATGGACATCGTGTTCCTTACTATAGTTTATATAAAAGGGAGGAACAAATGAAACAAAATAATCAACAAAAACAAATTGAAAAGGACTTTGCCAAGGTCATTGGATACGAGTCAGTAAAGTTGGTACTTGAACGTACTTTGGACATGATTCGCAATAAGGAAAAATATGGAAAGTTAGGAACTAAGTTACCGAGTGGAATCTTGTTAAGCGGTACGCCGGGGATTGGTAAAACTTTGCTGGCTAACTCATTCATTAAAGCCAGTGGTTTGCCGTCGTATTTAATTCGCAAAAACCAACCCGATGGTTCGTTTGTTAATTATATCAAAAAATCGTTTGAAGATGCCAAAGCCCATGCGCCAGCGATTGTTTTCTTAGACGATATGGACAAGTTCGCGAATGAAGATGAAAAACACTGTGATACGGAGGAATATGTTACGATACAATCCTGTATTGATGATGTCAAAGGTTGTGATGTTTTTGTAATTGCGACGGTAAATAAGATGGAAAAATTGCCCGAATCGCTGTGTCGTCGTGGCCGTTTTGATAAACACATCGCCATGAATGCACCGGCTGGAAAAGAAGCAACCCAAATTATTGAACATTATATGCGTAGTAAAAACTTTGCCGATGATATTGATAGTGAAGAAATTGCGCGTGTTTTGAACGGAGAATCATGTGCTTGTTTGGAGACTGTGATTAATGAAGCGGCGGTATTGGCAGGATATGCGGGCAAAGAGAAAATTGAAAAAGAAGATTTTTTGCGTGCTGCCATGTGTGTTATTTTTGATGCTCCGGAGTCGCTTGAAAAGAGACCGAACGAGATTGTGCGCAAGACGGCTTATCACGAAGCAGGGCATACGGTGATTGCAGAGTTGTTGGAACCTAACAGTATTTCTTTGGTTTCCGTGTTGGGGCATGATGGGCCGACACAAGGTGTAACTTCTTTTTATCAAGATGAAGATATTTATTTCAGCAGTATTCAATTGATGAAAAACCGTGTACGCTCTTTGTTGGCGGGTAAAGCCGCTACGGAAATTGTTTATGGCGAAGTTGATGTTGGTGCCTCTAATGATATTATGCGTGTCATGAGAATCGTTGATAGATTTGTGGATAATTTTTGTTCCTATGGATTTGATACATATGAGTTTGTGCCAAGTAATTATACTTCTAATGATTTTCGCAATCGCAAGGAAATGCGGATTTATAGTGCAGTAGAGCATTACTATCAAGAAGTGAAAAAGATGTTGATTGATAATCGCGAATTCTTAGACCGTCTAGCCGAAGAGTTGGTCAAGAAAGAAACTTTGACTTGCAAAGATATTCAAGAGATTCGCAAGGCGTGTAAAATCAAAAACAACAGTTCAGAATCAGATAATAAAAACATTGTGGCAGAACGTAATCTTTGTCATAATGATAGTAGCAGTGTGTTTTAACACAAGGAGGTATGATGCCAACCAAAGATACAAAAGCAAACATTGATGGACAAAAGAAACGTTTTACGCGTTTTCGTGTGTTTGAAATTTTGAATGACTTTACTAACGGCGAACATCATTTGAAGCAGTCGGAAATTTTGGAAAAGTTGAACGCGCTTTACGGCATGCAAGTTGAACGCAAAAACATTCGCGAATGTATCGATGACATTAATTATTTGGGCGAGTCGTATGGTGTCTATGTCAACAGCGAGAAGGGCGACGGCACATTTTTACTTTCGCGTGTATTTGAAAAAAGCGAAATCAGTTTCTTAATTGATGCCATTTTTTCCAGTCGCAGTATTGACCCCAAACAGGCGCAAGAACTAACCAACAAACTGCAAAAATTTTTAAGCAAGTCTGACCGTAAAAGTTTTGCTTATGTCGCCAAAAGCAGCGAAATGACGCGTACGGATAATCAATCGGTTTTTTACAATTTGGAAAACATTTTGGACGCAATTGAAAAAGGCAAGAAAATTCGTTTCAACTATAACCGCTTTTATTTGGATTCTGCCAAAAACGAAAAACAAAAAAATCGTAAATTAGTGGCTAGTCCGTACTACTTGGTCAACAGTCAAGGGAAGTACTACTTAGTTTGTAACATTGACTCCTTTGACGACATTGCGAACTATCGTATTGAACGTATGGCGAACATTGAAATTTTGGACGACGACATACGCCCAATCAAAACGCTTAAAGATTGCACCAATGGTTTGGACATCGCAAAATACGCCAACGAAAATATTTACATGTTTTCGCCCAACGCAGTGCAAGCCAAAATCCGTATTGACAACGAATACACGGTTAGTTATGTACAAGACTGGTTTGGTGAAAAGACCCGCATTTATCAGGGCGCGGACAAGCAAATTTACGCCGACATTCGCGGCAACGAGCAAGCCTTAATCTACTGGTGTTTGCAGTATGGCGAATCGATTGAACTGGTCGAACCCGCCATTTTACGCGACAAAATTAAAACCATTGTCGCGGATATGTACAAAAAATACAATTAAAAAGGAAAAAAAATGAGCAGTAAAAATTTATTTGATTATGCGACCAAGGAACTTTCGCAAGATGCAATGTTGTGTTGGTTATTTGCGAATTATGATAAAAAAGAATTTTTAGGAGTTGGTGAAAAAATATTGAGAAAATTTTGTGGCTTAAAATCTGATGAAAAGATAACGAATGTCGAGGTTCAGCAGCAATGGCCCAAAAATAAAATAAAATCATTGAAAAATGAAAAAAAGAAAATAGATATTTATGTTAACATCACATTGAACAATAATAATAATGTTGCTTTGTTTATTGAAGATAAAACTTTTAGCAATGAACATTATCAATTAGGTGATTATAATGAAATTATCGATGATGCTAAAAATAGAAAAGAAGTAATTGCAAAAAAAACACGTAAAGTTTTTTTCAAAAGTAGTTTTATTGAAACCGACGAAAAAGAGCGTGTTGAAAATGCCGAATGGACGATTTTTGATATTGGAAGCGTCTACAATTTAATTACTAATTGTTTTAATCAAACTTGTCATCAGACTTTAAAAGATTATGCGGATTTTTTTAAAGAAAAATATAAAGCACATCTTACAACAGCAAGGCCGAGAAGTCATAGTAAAAGTAATCTTCAAGAATGGGCGTATTATTTTGATTACGTTATGAAAGAACTTAAGGAATATAACAACTGTGAGGTTAAGTTTGCAAAAACATATGGTTATGTTTATTTCACAATAAAACAAGAAAAAAGTGATGTAATTCCTTACTTTGAAATTCAAAGTAGGGATTTGAAAAAAGATAGTTTTATTGTGAGAATTTTATGTTATGGAATGCAAGAAAGTGATAGACCCAAACAAGCTAAATTGATTGAAGGAATCAACAAAAGTAAATTATTTCAGTTTAAAGAACGGAAAACGAAAACATTTCAAAAGCAAATTGGATGTGCAAATGTATCATTTAGTGATGAAAATGATTTTATTGGTAAAATTGGGCAGTATGCGGATGAATATTTGGAGTTAATGGAAAACTATTGGAAATAAAAATATTAAACCAGTGAAATTCATTTCACAGCGAAAAAATAAAATGTTACTATATTAACAAAGGAGAAAAATATGGAGAAGACATTAGAAGAAATTTTGGATAGGATATTAAAAGTAAATCAAAAGAAACGTGACATTAAAGAATATATCAATGCTTTATTTGATTGTCGCGAGCACGAAAATGCTGTTGATAGGATTAAGGCATGGGCAGAAAAAAATCAAATCAATTTGCTTGTTTGTGATATGGAAACTTATCGTCGTTTAGAAGAAATTATAATTAATGAAAAGGGTGATGTTAAACGTAACTTATTTGCGGATTTTTTTGAACCACTGAATCAACCTAATTCGGTCTTGCTGTTGACTGATTTAGACCAAGCACCAATTTCATTGACTGGTTGGTTGATTAGGTTAGTTGACGGTTTTAATACTCGTAAATTGCTCAACCCTGACAAATACAAAGGTTTATTGTTTACGATTGCAACGATCAATCCAGAAGTCAGTGGTAGTCATCGTTTAGATGCTAGTTTATGTGTTAGACTTTAATTGTTTTTAATATTTAGTAAGAAAAAATGTTCATTTTTATGGACATCGCTTGTTGTATCTTGTTAATATATTAGGGAGAAAATATGGAACAAAAGAAGAAACAACCAAATAACGAAATAAAAAGTATTTTTAAAAAACGACATTCTACCATTATTTTTTGTCCTGACATGCAAAGCAGAAACGATATTGAGGATTGGGTTTACGACCTATTTGAAGATGACACTTTTTGTGATTTTAGTCTTTGTCCTGAATTTGATATTAAAATGGGAGAAAAATATGATTTGGCATTTGATATTATGTGTACATTTGAACGTGAACGGCTTCATGCTTCTTTATATGAATATAAAAAAATACCATTTCCCCCAGAACGTGTTATTATTGATTTAGATGAAGTTTCCGAATATATTGACCCAAATCAGACACTAGAAGAACTTGGTTCTGTTTTGATTAAAATTGATAAAGAGATTGTTCAAAAAGAAAATGTAAGAATGGTTTATATTATGACTGTTGGTGATTTAGAGCATGCTGTAACTACTATTATTTCTGATTTGAAAAACCAAGTGCCTGATTATATGGATCGTTTTACAGTGCTGGCAGTTACTAATAAAAATCCTTTGCAATTAACTTCTGAGAATGGTTTAGTTGTGGATACTGGTATTGAGTGTAAACAAGAGAATGAACAAAAGGATGAAAGGAAGAATGAACAAATTATCGTTCATGATGCTGAGGATGATGATGTTTTTTGAAATGGCGAAGAGAAAAGTTCGGGTAGAAAAATGTTTGAAATTGTAAGTAGGCGTGTAGTTAATAGTTTCAATTCCGAATCATCCGTGTGGCGAAAATAATTCGTTGCATAAATTTACACGGAAGTGCTTTACGAAACCAAAGCCGAAACCGAAAAGCGTATCAACGGCGATTACGATAAACAAAGCACAAAAATAGAATATAAGATTTTTAATCATGGTTGAAGATTTTATATGTGTTTGTGTCGCTTTAGACAACGCGCGCGGGGTTCCATATGAGACCTGAGTTAAACCCAAAAAGAATATAATGTTGTGCTTTTAGTGGTGGGCTACAAGGGAGAATCCTGACGGTGGTTGGGGTTCTTTTTTCTTTGTGTGGATGGGCGTGGAAAGTTTTTTGTGTATAATTATGTGGTTTTTATTTTCTATGCTATAATTAATTAATATGTAAAAAAACGATGGTGTTTTATCAGGTGTATTAGGTGAAGATATAAATCTTCTAAAAAGTAACCCAACTGAGTTTTGGAAAGAAGTGACGAGTATTGGTGAGAGTGCATTTTGTAGATGCACGTCCTTAACAAACATAAAAATTCCAGATAGTGTGATTAATGTTGGTAATAGCGCTTTTATGGGTATTCAAAATGTGAATATTCAAGATAGGAACAATTGTGGTGATTTAATTGGATCAGAAATATTCAAAAAAATTAAAAATAATCCAGGACTTAATTTAAAACAACTGATGCACTAATGCCAACAAGAGAAGAAAATCGTTTTAAGGTGCTGGTATATGAAACTGCTGAAAATGGAGTTGATAGAATGCATTGGCGAGTACTAACAATGGAATATTTATTAGGAGAATTTGCTAAAACAAAATTTGAAGGAATAAATACTCCACGAGATGCAGAGATAGCGAAAGAAATAACTAAATATAACATTTATACACAAAAGCATTTTGATAAAGCAAAAGAAATTGATGCCGAGCGTGTGCGTTTAGGTGTAAAAGACATCCTGTCAAAACCTGTTAAACAGGGTAGAGCTGAAAGTTTGGACCAATTCCGTAATGAAACACAAAAGTTACGTGAACAAATATTAACTGATGCTACGGAAATTTTACATGACTAAATTTAAGATACTTCATCTGTTTTTAGCTATGAAGTTTTAAGTAAAAATGATCCAGCAAATTTTGCTATGGGGTGTATGACAAGTTAAAAAAGTTACAAGTGGAATTTCACCTAATTGGGAAGCAATTAATGAATTTATCGAAAAAATCCAAAAAGTGAAATCTTAAAAGCCCCAGATTTTAATTATTTTAAATATGCTGGAAGTGGGTCATGGTCAGGCGATTGGCATAGTACACAATATGAAATATTAAAATTGGAGGACAAAAATGTATTGTGATGAATGGATAAAGGTGGATGCACTTTTGCAACAAAAATT
>JAZSAE010000069.1:0-1915 GCA_045601705.1 Clostridia bacterium
GGGAGAGATTGCCAAAAACGTTGAGTAATAACATTAAGTCGGAAAAGAAGAAAAGAATACTGCCAACGGTAAGTAAAATATTTTGCGCTGTAGGTTGTGCAACCAGGTTAGCAATGCTTTTACCGACCATTAAAGAAATAATCAGTGCATAAGCTATGACAATAATTTGCATTAACAAGCCACGAAAATCGTAAATTGGTACAAATAAGATTAAAATGATTGCAGGGATGAAAATGGCAAATCCGTAAATTAAATCACTAAGTTTGAACTTTTGAATAAAATTATAAGCAACGAAATACCAAATATGACCAACGGCGAAGAGTAGTGCGCCAACGATAAATTCAATATTTAATAAAATATCTCCTAACATTGCAAAAAAAAGACCCATAGTCATAATGATGGGAAATTGTAATGCTTGGCGTTTAGCAATAATAACATAGGTTAAATTAACAATGCCAAGTAGAACAAAGAAAATACTGGTTGTGGCTTTGATGGCCAGACCACCGAGAGTAATATAACAAATATCACCCAGGATAACGGCAAAAATTAAAGTGATGTTTAATGGTAAAATAATGTTACGAAAAATATTTTTCATTTTAACTCCTTTTTATTTCACAAATGATTTAATCATTTTGTGTTTTGTTTTGGTGTAGGGTTGATAACGTAATGGTAAATCAAGCCACGTTTTTTTGTCAACAATGGACTTGATGTGTGAGAATGTTTCGAAACCAGTTTTGCCGTGATAACTTCCAATACCACTGTGTTTTAAGCCTCCGAATGGCATTGCTGATGTTGCTAAGTGAATAATACAATCATTCACACAGCCACCACCAAAATCGCAAGTGGTAAGTGCTTGTTGGATACGACGTTGGTTTGATGAGAAAATATAGAAAGCTAAAGGGTGGTGATGTTGGTTGATGATTTGTAAGGCTTCATCAAAATTATCAAACGTAACAATTGGTAATATTGGTCCAAAAATTTCTTCTTGCATTGCTGGACTGTCAAAAGTTGCAGACAAGAGTGTTGGTTCAATTTTTAATGTTTCTACGTTAAAACGACCACCAAATATTAAATTATCTTCTGTAATTAAATTCAATGATGCGTCAAATTGTTTTTGGTTAATCATTTTAGGATAGTCTGGATTACGCAGTGGGTTAACTGAATATTGTAAAACAATTTGGCGTGCAATTTCGTGAATAAGCTGTGTTTTTATTGAACTATGGCAGAGTAGATAATCTGGGGCGACACAAGTTTGTCCACAGTTTAAAAACTTACCAAAGACAATACGTTTAGCTGCTAATTTAATATTTGCAGTTTCGTCAACTAGGCATGGACTTTTACCACCAAGTTCCAAAGTAACTGATGTAAAATTTTCTGCGGCTTTTTGCATAACAATTTTTCCGACACGGGTGCTTCCGGTAAAGAAGATATGGTCAAAATCTAAATCTAGGAGAAATGAACATTCTTCACGGCCACCGAGTACAGTTAAGACTTCGTTTTGTGTGAAAGTCATTTTTATCAATTTTTGAATGACGGCACTAACGTGAGGGGAATGTTCGCTGGGTTTTAGGACGATACAGTTTCCAGCAGAAATTGCATCAACGAGTGGTTCAAGTGCCAACATAAATGGATAATTCCAGGGACTGATAATTAAAACTTGACCTTTAGGGCAAGGCAAGCGAAATGACTTTGCTGGAAATTGTGCTAACGGAGTTTTGACTTTCTTTGGCTTAGCAAAACGTTTAACGTGCTTTTTCATATAGGAAATTTCACTAAGTACCATTCCGATTTCGGTCATATAACTTTCGGTTTTACTTTTGTTTAAATCAAGATAAAGTGCAGAACAAATTTCATCTTGCAATGTAACAATGTTTTGGTAAAGGTCACGAAGTTTTTGTATACGATAACTTGGGTT
>JAZSAE010000070.1:0-22356 GCA_045601705.1 Clostridia bacterium
GATAATTTTCATAACCTGGTACGCCGATTGATTTAATTGTTTTAAATTCATCCGGTGTATTTTGGTTGGTTAATATAGGACGAATTGTTGCGTGTGGACATACCATTGCACAGCGATTACATTGAATACAGTTTTCAGGAATCCAACAAGGAAGACTGGTTGCGATATCACGTTTTTCGTATTGAGTTGTTGCTGTTGGAGCGCTACCGTCAGGTGTGAAAGCTGAAACAGGAAGTGTATCGCCTTGAAGACTGTTGATTGTTTCGATATATGTTGTAGATTGTTTTTTATCATTTTCAATTGTAGTTGTCAGTATATTGTTATCAATTTTTATTAAAGCAGTGTCTGCGCTGTCAACTGCGTTGTGATTCATTGCAACGACTGCTGGACCTTTTTTACCATAACTTTTTTCAATTTTTTCTTTAAGTAATGTTTTAATTTTTTGGTAATCAATCATATTAACTAACTTGAAAAAGGCACTTTGCATTATAGTATTTATACGAACACCTAGTCCTAAATCTTGTGCTATTTGATAAGCATTGATAATATAAAAATTGACTTTTTTTTCAATTAGAGTGCATTTGACAGCATTAGGTAAGATGTTATTGATTTCATTTGCTGGATAAGTAGTATTTAACAAGAATGTTCCACCTTCAGCAATACCGTTAAGCATATCGAATTTTGTTAAGAATGTTTGATTATGGCAAGCAACAAAATCAGGGTGAGTTACTAAGTAAGGTGCGTGGATTGGCTTTGTGTCAAAGCGTAAATGAGAAATAGTTGTACCACCACTTTTTTTACTGTCATAAACAAAGTAAGCTTGACTAAATAAATTTGTATTATCACCAATAATCGCACAACTATTTTTGTTTGCGCCAACTGTGCCATCGCTACCAAGACCATAAAATCGACAACCACCTTGTGGATGTAAATCAGGACGTGGTGTTATTTTTAATGAAGTATTTGAAACGTCATCATTAATACCAATCGTAAAATGGTCTTTAGGGTTGGTCGAACTAGCATTTTCATAAATTGCTGCCACCATATCTGGTGTGAATTCTTTACTAGCTAAACCGTAACGACCAGCAATAATGGTTTTATTACGTATAGTTGCAGCTACATCTAAATATAATGGATCGCCGACGGCTCCGTTTTCTTTAGTACGGTCAAGTACTGTAATGGTTTGAACTGTTTGAGGTAATGACGCAAGCAAGTGTGTACTAGAGAAAGGGCGATAGAGGCGTACTTTGATTAAGCCATATTTTCCATTTAATTGTGGTAATGTTGTTTCAATCGTTTCACATGCTGAACCAATTGCAACGATAATATGTTCTGCTTCTGGGTTTCCAACATAATCAAATAAATGATAACTACGACCAGTTAATTGTGCAAACTTTTGCATATAATTTTCAACAATAGAAGGAACTGCATTGATGTATGGATTTGCAGCTTCACGGTGTAGGAAGAAAATATCAGAATTTTCGGCAGTTCCATACATTTTAGGATTGTCAGGATTTAAAGCACGTGCACGGAATTTTAATAAAGCATCATGATTGATAAGTTTTTTTGCAATTTCTTGAGTAGGTATTTGTACTTTATTAAATTCGTGACTAGTTCGGAATCCATCAAAAAAATGCATAAATGGATAACTTGCTTCGATAGCGGCTAAATGTGAAATGAGAGATAAATCAGCATTTTCTTGTACTGAATTTGATGCTAACATCGCAATACCAGTACTGCGACATGCATATATATCACTGTGGTCGCCAAAAATAGAAAGAGCATGCATTGCTATTGAACGTGCTGAAACGTGAACGACGGTTGGAAGTAATTCACCAACCATTTTATATAAATTTGGAATCATTAAGAGCAAGCCTTGACTGGAAGTAAATGTTGTTCCTAATGTTCCACCGAGCATTAAACCGTGTAGTGTGCCAGCTGCACCTGCTTCGCTTTGCATTTCAATGATGTCAGGAATTTTACCAAATAAGTTTGTTTTTCCTTTGCTTGACCATTGGTCGCAATATTCAGCCATATCTGAACTAGGCGTGATTGGATAAATAGGAGCTGCTTCTGTTAATAAATAAGCACTACGTGCTGTTGCTTCATTTCCAGAAATGGTTTCAAAAAACTCATTGTTGATTTTTTCATTCATAATTTTATGATAACACAATTTTAATTATTAGACAAAACATATCATTGATTTGGCGCAAAATTTGTCGTTTGCATATATGTAATTATGTTAAATCTTGGGATTATTTTTGGTGGAAATAGTACTGAACATGATGTTTCAATTCTAACTGGTTTACATTTGGCTAAAAATGTTACAGATAACTATCGGACAACTTTAATTTATCTAACCAGGGATAATAAATTTGTTGTTGGTAGTAAAAATATTGATGATTACATAAAAGGAAAAGCAAGTAAGGCAAAATCATTTGTTAAATGGAAAAAAATAGATTGTGTTATCAACTGTTGTCATGGTGGAATGGGTGAATGTGGAATTTTGGCTGCAGTTTTACAATTTTATAATTTACCAGTTACCAGTTGTGATGTTGTTGCTGCTTGGTTACAACAGAGTAAGATTGCAACACGTCAAGTCTTAACAGCGGCAGGATTTTTGCAGCCACATTTTCAAATCATAACAATAAATGATATTTCTCAAATTAAATTGCCTTTACCTTTAGTAGTTAAACCAGATTTACAGGGTAGCTCAATTGGAATTAAGGTTGTAAGAACAAATGATGAACTGAAGTCAGCGATAGATGTAGCATTAACAATGGGAGAACGTGTTATTGTGGAAGAATACATTGCTGATATGCAAGAAGTTAATGTTGCTGTAATGCGTGAACAAGGGAAGATAATTACTTCGGCGTTAGAATTAGTAGGTGGGGAACGCTTTTTTTCTTTTGAAGAAAAATATTTTAATACTGAAAGTGGTTTTGTAAAAAAAAGTGGGCAATGCATGAGTGATAAATTTTTATGTAGTATTGAATCAAAAATTAAAAAATTAGCGATTAAAGCTTATGAAGTATTTAACTCGTCTGGGGTAGTGCGTGTGGATTTTATGGTGCATAATGATGATATTTTTTTGAACGAAATAAATACTGTACCAGGATTTATGGCTTATCACTTATGGTTAAAGGCAAAAATTCCGTATGGGGTTGTAATTGATAATTTAGTTAGTGAAGCTATGGAACGTCATCAAAAAAAACAGCAATTTAATAGTTATTTTGAGAGTAAAATACTTGAAAAAAATCGCCAATTAGTGGTTGAATTTTAATGTTATTTATGGTATAATTTGTTCATATTATGAGCAAATATGACAGTACTATTTTATTAAACAAAACACCAGCAACTTTTATGGAAAATGCTTTCTTGGACGGTAGTATTTTAGGTAATGGACGTGTTGGCGTTGCCATTCTTGGTGCAATTTCAAACGAACAAATTTTGATTAACCATGCTGCTTTGGTACACCATGGTAAAAATGGTGTTTTGCAAGATGTAAGTGATGATTTTACTACATTACGTAAAAAATTCGCTGATGGTAAAATTTTGGAAGTTGAACAAGTTTTGGAAAAGTCTTTTATTAAGAAAAACTGTCATCTTGCTCCTGCACAACCAAAGCCAATGGTAAAAATCAAATTAGATTTTTATAACACAGGTGTAATTACTGATTATGAACGTTTGACAGACATGAAGAACGGGGAATTAGCAGTAAGTTTCTGTGCCGATGAAAAAGAACAAACTGTTCGTCGTTTATCACTTGCGAAATCAAATGATGTAATGGCTTATCATGTTGATAAATCAAATGGGAAAATTAGAGTAGCTATTCAATTACAACCTTGCGATCCAAGTAGTAAATTTAATTCAATTAAATACGAAAATGGTTATTTCTATTTTAGTTCACGTAGCGATAATGGGCGTGACTTTGGTTTAGTTATGCGTTTAATTGTTGCTGGTGGAAATGTTCAAGTTGCCAATAATGTTGTTACTTTAAAAGATGTAAATGAATTAACTATTTTAGCAAAACCATTTGTTAATTCAGATGCAACTACAGAATTTAATAAAATTAAAATGGAATTGTCTTTAATTAAAGACAGTTATAACAAATTAGCAACAAAAAATGCAGCACCTTTTAAACGTGCTTTTGATGAAACCGATTTGGAATTGAATTCAGATAAAACCGAAGCTGATTTAAAAGAGTTAATTGATAAAACAAGTAATAATGAATTAACTCCAGAATTGTTAGAACGTTTATGGAATTTTTCAAAATATTTGTGTGTTTGTCTAGATGGTGCTTTGTTGACACCTGCTGGCTTGTGGTGTGCAGATAATAATTGCGAACATGGTGTTACAGCTTTAGACGGGATTGCTCAATTATTGTATTCTGGTGTGACAAAGACATTTACTCCTGATGCAATTATCAAATATTTGGATTTCTATATGAATTATGAATCCGATTTGAAAAAGAATGCGGCTCGTGTTTACGGTATGCGTGGTTATTTTGTGCCAAGAATTACCGCAATGGATTCAGCGACATTTGGTAGTGTGAATTCTGCAACTTTACATTTTATTGCTTCGTCAGCTTTGGCTGCAAATTTATTTTATGATTATTTCTTAGCAACAGGTGATGAAAAAACATTGCGTAGTAAAGTGTTTCCATTTATGCGTAATGTTTTTGAATTTTATTCAGATTTCTTAAAACTAGATTCAACAGGTAAATACATTACAATACCAAGTTATAGTCCAAATGCAACTCCTGGTAATTTAGTGGCTGGACGTCCTTTGGTTAATTTTGCATTAGCATCTTCGTCCACAATCGACTTTTTGGCTTTACAAACTTTGTTAAATAATTTGATTAGTGCGGCTACCTTGTTAAAAACAGCGAAAGATGATGTTGCTGTTTGGCAAGATATGTTAACTAAAATTCCAACATTTACCGTTAATAGTGATGGTTGTTTAAAAGAATACACCAATTCGGTTTTCGTTGATAAAGTCGAAAATGCAGGTGTAATGCATGGTTATGGATTATATCCATTGAAAAATTTTATGTTAAATGATCCAAAAATTATGTATCGTCCGGCCGTAATTCAAGGTGCAAATCCAGAAGTTGAAATTTTAGCAAGTGCTGCCAGTGTTAATGCCGTTAAGGCTCGTGTTCGTAATGCGGCTTATTATCAACCAACAAGAAATTTAGTAATGGCAGCTTGTCAATTAGCGTATGGTGCAGATATTACTGAAGTTAAAAATTTATTAGTGAAGATTATTAATAGTTCAGCAACTCCATCTGGTTTGTTCTTGTCAAATGATTGGCGTGGTTCAGGTATGACAACAAATGATAAACCAAATTTAGATATTGCTGTTTCCTTAGGTGTTGGTACAGCTATTAGTGATTGTATTTTACAAAGTTCATCAAATGTCTTAAAGGTATTGCCAATTTTAATTGAACCATTGATGGTTGGTAGTGTAAAAAATTTAGCAACTGATTTTGCGGCAAAAGTTACTATGAGTTGGGATGCTAACAAAGGTAAAATCAGTTTGAAAATTTTACCAAGCAAATCTGGTAAAATTAAACTTGTATTTAATGAAGTGTTCCATAAAATGAAGAATAAAGATATTGCGTGGAATAAAGAACTAAACGGCATTGAAGAAGTTGATTTAGTTGCTGGTAAAGTTTTTTCAATAGATATTGGTTAAATCACATATAAATATGGTATGCAAACTATTGTTTTAACTGGTGGTGGGACGGCAGGTCATGTCTTACCACATATTGCTTTATTACCATATCTTAAAAATTATTTTGATAAAATAGTTTATATTGGTGGTAATGGAATTGAGAAATCTATTGCACAAGAAAACAACTTAACATATTGTGAAATTACAACTGTAAAACTACGTCGTACTTTAACTTTAAAAAATTTACAAATTCCTTTTAAATTATGGAAGGGAATTCGTGAAGCAAAAAAATATTTACGTCAATTAAAACCAACGGTAGTTTTTTCTAAAGGTGGCTTTGTGGCTTTACCAGTTGTATTTGCTGCGTATAGTTTAGGTATTAAAGTTGTTGCACACGAAAGTGATATGTCTTTAGGTTTAGCTAATCGGTTATCAGCAAAAAAATGTAAGACAATTTGTACTACGTTTCCATTACAAAATAAAAAATATCCACAAATGGTGCATACTGGTGCAATTATTCGAAAAAGTATTTATCAAGGTATTGCAGAAAAAATTAGTGTTGGTAAAAATAATAAACCAAATTTACTGATTATCGGTGGTAGTTTGGGTGCGATAGCAATTAACAAAGTTATCTGGTCTTCATTAAATGAACTTTGTCAACATTGGAATGTTTTACACATTACCGGAAAAAATAAAAATAATCCACAATGTCAAAATGTGGATTATTTACAGGTTGATTATTTAAATGCGCCACAAGATGCCTTTGCTTGGGCTGATATTGTTTTGGCTCGTTCTGGTTCGGGGACTGTTTCTGAATTATTAGCTTTAAAAAAACCTGCGTTGTATGTACCTTTACCCAAAAACGAAAGCCGTGGCGACCAAATCCAAAATGCTGAATTTTTACAAAAATTAGGTGTATGTGAAGTTTTACCACAAGCATTGTTGAATAAAGATACTTTATTAGAAAAACTTGACCAATTATATAAAAATCGTAATCACTATATTTTTAATTGTGGTCAGCAATCTTGGGTTGATGGAACATCGAAGATTATAGATTACTTAAAATAAAATTTGTATCACCATTTTGGCAGTTTGCGCTTTCACAGTCAATTTGGTTAATTGAAATTTCGTAGGCTGTACGAGTTTGAACAGTGCCGTCTTCTAATTTTTTTTGATATTCACGGCTTTGAATACGGCCACAAATATGAATTTGTTCACCTACTGTAATATTTTTAGCAAAACGTGCATTACGTCCCCAGGCGATAGCAGGTAGATAATCACTTTTATTACCACTGCGATTACAAGCAATTAAAAGGTCAGCAATTTCACGATTAAAAGGGGTAGTACGATAAACTGGCATTTTGCAAATATAACCTGACAATTCAATAATATTAGGATTTGTTGTATCAATTTCGTCGGTAATTTCGTGGACATAAACTGTTAAAATTAAACGACTACGATTGTTTTCAATTTTGTTATAACTACGGAATTCACCAATAACGGCAATTGTATCACCTAATTTAATTCCGTATTGTTTAATTAAATTTTGGTGAAGAGTAAGAGGAATTGTATCAACAATCCCTGATAATCTTTGGACTGAGATGTCCAAGTTGCAGTAATCACTGCCATAATAGTCATCGCAGGTTTTTGGATTGCTGACGACTAATCCGTAAAGATAAACTTTGTTTTCCATTTTTTTTGTTTTTCTCCTTTTATATTTTGGTTATGGTTTTAAGCATATTTTATGTTCATTTATTCGACAACTGCAAAGATTGTCATTATTAGTCGAAATTTGTTAGTAGAATTAGAAAATATGTCGAAAACCAGTTTAATTTAGCATAAGAATTTTAATTCAGTTTACTTTACTGCCACTTTATTGTAATTTTATATCTGTGATAACAATTAAAAGTTTTGGAATTACTGGCGTTAATGGTTACATCGTTGATGTTGAGGTTGATGTTAGTAAAGGTTTACCAGGGTATACATTAGTTGGTTTGCCGGATAATGCAGTTAAAGAAGGTAAAGAACGTGTAAAAAGTGCAATTCTAAATTTAGGGTATAAATTCCCGGTTGGTAATGTCGTGATAAATCTTGCACCTGCTGCATCAAAAAAAGAAGGTGCTGTTTATGATTTACCTATCGCAATCGGTATTTTGGCAAATACACAAGTTATCACTGAATCATTAAATGATTGGGCTTTTTTTGGTGAATTATCTTTAAATGGTGAATTGCGTCGGACAAATGGTGTTTTACCAGCATTGTTAACAGCTGTTGAAAAGAAAATTAAAAATGTTGTTATTCCTGTCGATAATTACAAGGAAGCATCATTTGTATCTGGTATCAACATTTATACAGCAAAAAATTTAGCCGATGTTGTTAATCATTTTGCTTGTGTTGATGATGTATCATCATTGAAATTAGTTCAAGCAGCAAGTTTTGATAATCTATTAGCTGATGCAGTTTATCATTGTGATATGAAATATGTCCGTGGGCAATTTGTTGCAAAACGTGCACTAGAAATTGCTGCGGCAGGTGGACATAATATTTTAATGATTGGGCCGCCGGGTAGTGGAAAAACAATGTTGGCAAAATGTTTTCAGACTATTTTGCCACCAATGACTTTTAATGAAAGTATGGAAACAACAAAAATACACAGTTGTGCTGGCTTGTTAGATGCAGAGCACGGAATCGTCTTAACAAGACCATTTCGTTGCCCACATCATACTGCGTCAACTGTTTCATTGGCTGGTGGTGGTAAAAACGCACGACCTGGTGAAATTTCCTTAGCACATAATGGTGTACTGTTTTTAGATGAAATGCCTGAATATAACCGTGGTTGTTTAGAATTGTTGCGACAACCATTAGAAAACTATAATATAGTAATTTCACGGGCTTCAATGACTGTGGAATATCCAGCATCGTTTGTTTTAGTTGCCAGTATGAATCCTTGTCCTTGTGGTTATTATGGTAGTCGTACTAATCGCTGTAAATGTTCACAATCCAAGATTCAAAATTATATGGGTAAAATTTCGGGTCCATTGTTAGATCGAATTGATTTACATATTGAAGTCGATCAAGTTACTTATGATGATTTAGCTAATGATAAACTTGCCGAAGATAGTGCAACAATTCGCCAGCGTGTAATTCAAGCTCGTGAAATACAAAACCAAAGATTTACTGAAACTACAATTTATAATAATGCGACAATGGATACAGCAATGACAAAAAAATATTGCACATTGAATAATGAATGTGAAAAAATTTTAAAAACAGCATTTGAAACTTTAAATCTATCTGCACGTGCTTATACGAGAATTTTAAAAGTTGCACGAACAATTGCTGATCTTGATCATTCGGAGGAAATTAAACCAGAACATTTAAGCGAAGCAATATCTTATCGTAGTTTAGACCGTTTTAATCGAGGCGTAAATGAGTGATATACAGATTATTTATCAAAATGACGTAAGATACCCACGTAGTTTATTAGATTTAAAAGACCCACCAAAACAACTATATGTTAAAGGAAATCTTGCATTATTAAACCGTCCATTAATTTCGATTATTGGAACACGTGATTGTACACGTTATGGAATTATGGTGGCCAAAGATTTAGCAGAGCAATGTGTTGCGGCAGGTTTTGTGGTTGTATCAGGTTTAGCAGAAGGTATTGATACTGCAGCACACCAAGGTGCAAGACAAGCAACGATTGCTGTTTTAGGGAATGGAATTAATGTTTATTATCCAGTGGCAAATAAAGATTTACAAGACGAGATTGGAATGAATGGATTGTTGATTTCTGAGTATCCACCAAATTTGCACGGTGGAAAAACAACTTTTCCACAACGTAATAGAATTGTTGCTGCGTTATCACAGGCTGTTATTGCTGTAGAAGCAGATTTAAATAGTGGTACACTGATTACAGTAAAAATGGCAAAATCATTACATCGTGATGTTTATGCAGTTCCTGGTAATATCAGTTGTTATGCGAGTCAGGGTACAAATGGTTTAATTGCTAGGCAAGATGCAAAAATGATTACTAATATTGAAAAGTTTATTAAGGAAATATCAGGAAAGGATATTATCAATAAAAAAAATCTAGAAAAGAAACAAATCACTTTAGAGCAACAAAATATTTTAAATATTTTGAAAACTGATGAATTTCATTTTGATGATATTGTTATAGAAAGTGGTTTGTCTGTGGCACAATTATCTACGCTCTTGACAAATATGGAAATGATTGGTTTAATAGAGAAATTACCAGGTAACTATTATGTTGCTAAGTAAAACGGTAGGAGGTTCATGAAACTTGTAATTATTGAAGGTATCGGTAAAAAAGATACTATAAAGAAATATTTAGGTAGTGGCTATCAAGTTATGGCAACCGGTGGCCATTTCCGTGATTTAAAGAAACGTGATTTATCAGTTGATGTTGATAATGGATACAAACCACAATATGTAATTTCATCTGACAAAAAAGATGTGGTTAAAGCATTAAAAGAAGCTTCTGGAAAAGCTGAAGAAGTTTTAATCGCAACCGACCCGGACCGTGAAGGGGAAGCGATTGCGTATCATTTAACTTACATATTAGATATTGATCCAGCACAAGCAAAACGTATTGAGTTTAATGAAATTACCAAACATGCGATTCATCAAGCATTGACTAAGCCACGTCCGATTGACATGAATTTAGTTTATGCACAACAAACTCGTCGTGTGTTAGACCGTTTAGTTGGTTATAAATTATCACCGGTTTTATCAAAGAAAATTAAATCAGGTTTGTCTGCTGGACGTGTGCAAAGTGTTACTTTGAAATTAGTTGTTGAGCGTGAACGTGAAATCCAAAATTTCAAACCAGAAGAATATTGGGATTTTTGGGCTCATTTAGAAAAGGATAAATTAAAATTCCGTACTTCTTTATATTATGGACAAGATGGCAAACGTTTAAAACCTGCCAGTGAAACTCAAGTAAATCAAATTGTTAATGATTTAAAAGATGCAAAATATGTAGCAAAAGATGTTAAAAAGTCAGTAACCAAACGTCATGCGCCTGCACCTTTTACAACCAGTTCTATGCAGCAAGATGCTGGTGCTAAATTAGGTTTATCTTTAAAACGTACAACTATGGCAGCACAAGCCCTTTATCAAGGTATTCAAATGGGCGAACGTGGGATGACGGCATTGGTAACGTATATCCGTACCGATAGTGTTCGTGTTTCTGCTGAAGCACAGGCAACAGCAAAAGATTATATTACACAAAAATATGGTGCCGATTTTGTTCCAGAAACACCAAATGTTTATAAAACAAAAAAATCAGCACAGGATGCCCATGAAGCAATCAGACCAACACATTTGGAAATCACACCCGATGAAGCTGATAAGTATTGTAAACCCGACGAAGCTAAACTTTATCGTTTGATTTACAATCGCTTTATTGCATCTCAAATGGCAGAAGCTACTTTTAATAGTGTTCGTGTTGATGTTGATGCTAATAACTATATTTTCCGTGTTACTGGTCGTACACCTTTATTTGATGGTTGGTTAGCTGTTTATAGTGGTAGCAAAACTAAAGAAGAACCAGAAAAAGATGGTGAAGATGATGCTGGCGAAAATGCTGGAGTATTACCTAATATCGAAGTTGGCGATTGTTTAAATTTTGAGAAATTAGAATATGCTCAAAAATTCACACAACCTCCTGCACGTTATACCGAAGCAACTTTGGTTAAAGTAATGGAAGAAAAAGGTATTGGTCGTCCTGCAACTTACACACCTACAGTAGCGACTTTGTTTGCTCGTTTCTATATTGAAAAAGAAGGTAAGGCATTAAAACCAACCGAGTTAGGGTGTGTTGTTGTTGATTGGTTGATTAAATATTTCCCTGAAATTATGAATACTGGCTTTACAGCTGATATGGAAGATAAACTTGATGATATTGCTTCTGATGGTATTGATTGGGTCGGCGTTGTTGATAATTTCTATAAACCATTTATTAAAGTTGTTGATGAAGTACGTGCAAACGATGGTGCAGAAAATCGAATTAAGCCAGTTGAAAGTGATGAAGTGTGTCCAAAGTGTGGAAAAGTAATGTTGATTCGGGAAAGTCGTTTTGGTAAATTCTTGGCTTGTAGTGGTTATCCGGAATGTAAAACAACTAAGCCATTTGATAAGCCTGTTTGTAAATGTCCGAAATGTGGTAATGATATTTATAAACGCCGTAGCAAAAAAGGTAAACCTTTTTATGGTTGTTCGGGTTATCCAAATTGTGACTTTGTTGCTTTTGATGAACCAACAGGTGAATTGTGTTCAAAATGTAAAAGTCCTTTGGTAAAAGTTAAAGATGTAGTAAAATGTAGTAATCGTAATTGTCAATAAGGAGGTTATAATGGAGTTACGTGGTACAACTATAATTGCAGTGAAACGTGATAATAAAACAGTTCTTGCGGGGGATGGTCAGGTTACTGCAGGTGAATCAGTTATTTTAAAAGGTAATGCTGTTAAAGTGCGTCGCTTATATAACAGTAAAGTTGTTGCTGGCTTTGCTGGTTCAGTGGCAGATGCTTTTACTTTATGTAATAAGTTTGAAGAAATGTTACAAAAACATTCAGGGAATTTGTTACGTTCAGCTGTTGAATTAGCGCAAGGGTGGCGTACGGATGCTGCTTTAGGTAAACTGCAAGCAATGATGATTGTTGCAGATAAAGAACGTATTTTGTTAATCAGTGGTGATGGTAACGTAATTGAACCAGATGGTGGTTGTGTTGCTGTTGGTAGTGGAGGTAATTATGCATTAGCTGCAGCAAAAGCATTGATAAACAATACTAAAATGACTGCGAAAGAAATTGCTAAAGAAGCAATGAATGTTGCAAGTGATATTTGTATTTTTACAAACAAAAATTTAACAATTGAAGAATTGTAATGATATTTAATTTAATATTAAAAAAGGTATCTGTTTAGGATACCTTTTTTCGACGTAATTTGTCGGCTCTTTTTAATCCACGTGATACTTTTTTATATTCTCGGAGAAGTGCATTTTCTAATTGTAGAATGTTTAATTTTTGTTTGATTGAATTGATAAAACAAATATAGATTGCTTCCCAATAAGTTGGTATACCAATATCTTCAATTGCCGTATATCTTTCGTTAAAACTTTCTTGAATATCAGGATCTTTTAAATAATCAATAATATTTGGTTCATTATAAGCCACAGGTATTTCGAAAGGAACACGAATAAATACATCTTTGAAATTGTCATTATTTAATATGTAGTTATTATAAACAAGAATCATTACGTTGTCCCAATCTTCACGATTAGAAAGATTTAAGATAAAATCTTTTTTGTATTTTTTACGATATAATGGATGTAATGTTTCACTAATACGTGCTAATGAAATACCACGTTCGACGGCTGTAATAAAATCTTCATATAAATCAGTATGGGTAATAAAACGTTCTGCATCGATTAAATATGTGCAAAATTTGTACAAACGTCCTTTAGTTGGTGACATACTGTATTCAAGTAAACCTGTATCTTTATTAACAGCATATTTATTATAAGGTGCAATACCGTGTTTATCCTTATAAATTGTGCGATCCATTAAGAAACAGGCAGCTGTTTCAATAAAGTATCTTTGTAAGTATTGTTCTAAATTTGGCTGAGATAAAAGTGCCTTTTTTTCTTGTGCTTTTTGTTTTCTAATTTCTGCATTTTTTGGATTAAGACGAATAATTGTGTGTTTGGTATTGATGAGTTTAGGATCTAATTTAGGCATAACACGTTCACCAGGTACAAAGTTCGGGTCAGTTAGTGTTAGTGTATAATTGCTAGTTATATTTTCGGCGAAATTTACTGTTGGTGTTATGTTATCTTTTTGTGTGTTATCGTCTTCAATAAGTTGATTTGATAATTCAAAATTCTTGTTAGTAATATCGTCGGTTGGTATTTCTAACTCAAAATTTGGTTGTGATGTTTCACGTTGCAATATTAATTCTTGGTTCGTAGCAGTTTCAATTGCAGTAGTACTGTCAAATTCTTCGTCATAATATTCTTCGTCTGGACCATGTGGGTCGGCTTCTGGTAGTGCAATTTCTGGCAATTCAATAATTGTTCGTTCTCGTTCATTATTAGTCACTTCGTGCAAACGTTTAGTAATTTCGTCTTGATTTGCATATCCGTGATAAAAAGATTCTAAATCTTCTTCATTAGAAATATTTTCAGTAATTAATATTTGATTTTTGTCATTGATAATTGAAGTAATATTAGAATGATTGATTTTTATTGTTGCAGGGGCTAAATTTATTTCGGGTTTTCCTGCATCAAAAAATACTTGATAAATTAAATATGTAATAGTTGGTAACGCTAAAATCACACCGACAAAAAAGAAGATTGGTTTTCCCATTGGAATACCTATAATTGATAAAACTATGCCTGCTGTACATAACAGAATGGTTATCCATAGTAAGTTACGTTTGAAGAAATCACTCATTTTTCCCCCAGTTATTATTTAATCAATTTAATGATATAATAATTGCAGAAATTTGTAAAATGTATTACAATAATGTCATTTAGAGGAGGACTAGTTTATGGACATTTTTCCAAAAGATATTGTAGAACAACTTGACCAATATGTTATTGGTCAAAAAGAAGCAAAGCGTGTGGTTGCAATTGCGTTACGTAATCGCTATCGTCGTTCACAGTTACCAAAGGCTGTGGCTGATGAAATTACACCAAAAAATATTATAATGAAAGGACCAACCGGTGTTGGTAAGACTGAAATTGCACGTCGCTTATCTAAATTAGTAGGTGCGCCTTTTATTAAAGTTGAAGCAACTAAATATACCGAAGTTGGTTATGTTGGTCGTGATGTTGAAAGTATGATTCGTGATTTAGTTGAAGTTGCGATTCGTATGACTCGTGATGCTAAATATGCTGAGGTTAAAAAGAAGGCCGAAGCAATTGTTGAAAAACGTATTGTGAATGCTATTGTTGCCGAAAAGAAAAAGAAAGTTACAGATACGGCAGAGAACTTACTGTATGAACAATCTTTAAACGAATATCGTGAAGGTAAATTAGAAAACTTTATGATTGAATTTGATGTTGTTCGTGAGATGAAACCAATGATTGAAATGCCAATGGGAATGGGTGTAGGTATTGAGATTGGTTCAATTTTTGATAAAGTTTCTGGAATGTTCCCAAAACAAACGAAAAAGAAATCAATGTCTGTCAGTGCTGCTCGTGAAATGTTTATAGAAGAAGAGTGCAGTAAGTTGATTGATAAAGATGTTATCAATGCAGAAGGCATTGCATTGGCTGAACAAAAAGGTATCATCTTTATTGATGAAATTGATAAGATTGGTTCAACTGGTGGTCATGGACACGGACCAGAAGTTAGTCGTGAAGGCGTTCAACGTGATATTTTACCAATTGTTGAAGGTTGTACTGTACAAACAAAATATGGTATGGTAAAGACCGATTATATGTTGTTTATTGCTGCAGGTGCTTTCCATGTAAGCAAAATTGATGACTTGATTCCTGAATTACAAGGCCGCTTCCCAATTCGTGTTGAATTAAATTCTTTAAACAAAGATGATTTCTATAAAATTTTAACTCAACCATCAAATGCAATCACAAAGCAATATCAAGAATTATTAGCTGTTGATAATGTTGAATTAAAATTCGAAAAAGATGCGTTGATGTTATTGGCAGAATTAGCTGAAAATGAAAACGACACAAATGAAAATTTAGGTGCTCGTCGTTTGCATTCAATTATGGAACTTTTATTGGAAGATATTTTGTTCAATGCTGGAAGCAAAAAGTTAGCAGAAAAAGAAGTTATCGTTGTAGATAAAACTTTTGTTGAAAAGAATATGAAACAACTAATTAAAAAGATTGATTTACATAAATACGTATTATAACTTTTTTAAAAGTTCATTATGAATTTTTTGTAAATCTTCGATTATTGTTTTTTGTGTTGTGTTAATTGTTTGAGTAATAATTGGACCGTTGTTTTTTCTTTTAACAACTAAAATTTGGTTATTTTTATGCGTTACGCAAAAGAAGTTATGTTGGCAATTTCGACAACGTGGACTATGAACTTCGGTAAATTTTTGATTAGGTGCAAATGTGTTATCGACACGCAATGGAACTTTAAAAGTGCCTAATAATTGTGCAACATTTTCGTGAATAATGCCCGCACCGTGGTGTGTTAAAATATCAAGTGATTCAAAATCAAGACAGGGGATTGTTTGTGTATTGTAAACGAAATTAGGGTTTGCAGTTTGAATTCCGTAGGTATCAGTATAATTATTATACAACGTTGCATGCATCAATACAGCCAAAATAGCGCCGGTATAATCACTGCCGCCACGAGTAAATAATGCAGTCTTGCTATCACGTTGACCATAAAAACCACCAATTACAAATGGTGTACATTGTTTTAAATTGAATTTTTTTATCTGTTTTTTTGTGGCGTCTAAGTTGATTGTTGCATCAGGATTAATAATTAAAATATCTTGTGCGTCAATAAATCTATAATCAAGGTGCAAAGCAAATAATTGAGCTGTTAAATATTCTCCACGAGAAACAATAAAATTGTAATCTTGTTTGTTTGTTAAAATTGCTTTTGATGTTTCGGTTAATATATTTTGATATTGCAAATATTTTGTTGGTGTTAATAAATTGTAAGCAATCTCGTCAAAACGACTAATGACATTTTTTAAACTACAAAATCCTTTTGTGTATTGAATTAAATCATCAGTAATTTTAGTTTTATCTTTACCATATTTTCCAGGAGCTGAAACAACGATGATTTGTGCGTGTTGATTATTGTTTATAATTTCACAACAGAGTTTGATTGTTGTTGCATTCGCCATCGAAGATCCACCAAATTTGACTATTTCCACAATTATATCATATTCATAAATATGGAATATGTTTTTAGGTTCAACGAAAGTAGTACTGATAAACGAGTTATAGCATTAAAAGAACTTTTTCAAAAAAATGGTTATGATGTTTTAGACTTTAACAGTGAGTGTAAATGTAAAGGAATTTATTATCTTGAGCCACGTGTTGAAATTGAAAAAAGTTTTTGGAAAACGGTGGTTAAAGGTAGTTTAGTTTTTGGTTATCAACCGACAATAAATGATGTACCAGCAAACATAAAGTATATTAGTTTGAATGATGATTCTGTATTTATTGAAGCAAATAATGAACTAACAGCAAAAGCATTTAAACAAATAATCGAACAAAGTAAATATAAAACTAAGAAAGTTTTAATTTGTGGTTATGGTAAATTAACGGCTGCTTTGGAAAAAGTTTTTAAAGATTGGAAAATTGCTATTTTAAATTTCAATTGGCACAAAATGCCAGAGATAGTAACCAAATATGGTAATTCTGCTTATTTTAAAAAAGCACCATTTCACGATTTTCCAGTAATTGTTAATACGATTCCGTGTAATTTAATTCAAGTAGCAGATTGGCAGCCATCACGTATAAAACAAAAAATTTATGATTTAGCATCAGCACCTTTTGGTTTTGATTGGAGTGGTGTTAATCAAGAAAATTTTAATTATGAAATTTTACCAGGTTTGCCGGGAAGGTTTTATCCAGAAGAAGCTGCTCGTGTGGTTTTTGATGCAATTCAACGCTATTTAAAAACTAATGCAAAGCCTGCTTGGGTTTTGTGTATTACGGGAAGTGCGTGTAGCTTTGCTAGACTGATTAAAGTATTAAATCAGTTAGTGGAGCACTATGAAATCTTTCCGGTAATTTCACCCAATGCAAATGTGCCCAATCGCTTTATTGATAATTTAACCTTTCAAAGTGAAATTAGACGCATAACTGGTCACGAAATAATTACTAACATTGCAGGGGCTGAACGGTTGTCAAGTATGCCAAATTTAAAGGGAAGTGTTGTCTTTCCTGCCACTGGGAATACGATTGCTAAATTAACTCACGGAATTACCGATACGTGCGTTCTGATGGCTGTGAAGGCGTTATTACGCAATGATAAACCTTGTGTAATCGGTTTAGCGACAAATGATGCTTTGTCGGGTAATGCAAAAAATATTGGTGAGTTAATGAATCGTCGTAATTATTATTTTGTACCATTCCGTCAAGATGCACCAATTACAAAGCCACATTCGTGTGTTTGTGATTTTGATATGGTGTTACCAACGATGCAAAGTGCATTGCAAGGTCAACAAATTCAACCATTTATCTTAGGCGTAGTTTAATGTTTGGTCTATGATTCTTTTAAGCAGTTGTGGATGTTTGACACCAACAATTGAAGTTAGGAATTGCCCATAGCGATAAAGTAGCAGAGTAGGAAGCGATGTAATTTTATACTTTTGTAACAGTATTGGAAATTTATCAGCATTAATTTGGTAAAATTTAATTTGAGTAAAATCTTTTTCTAAATTATTAAGGATAGGGGTCATAATCTGGCAATTCAAACATCCTGTACTGTAAATCTCAAGGACGATTTTTCCTTTTGATAATTGTTCAGTAATTTCATTGGCATTTAAATTTTTCATTATTTATTTTATGGCTGAGAATTATTTTCTGCCACTTTACAAATTTTGTGGTTGTGTTATTATATAATAACGTTTCCGTAGCTCAGTTGGATAGAGCATCGCCCTTCTAAGGCGAGGGTCCCGTGTTCGAGCCACGGCGGAAACACCATAAAACCATCAAATCAACTGTAAATTTCGTCGCCGAACGAAAATCAGTTGATTTTTTTTTTTTTTTTTTCTATTATAAGTTAAGTAGTAGTGTACATACTAAATGTATTACTGCAAAAAAGGAGGAAACAAATGAAAAAAACAGTTGTATGGATTTTTGTTTTAACGATGACGATATGCGCAACTTTGGTATTAAGTTTCTCATGCATCAGTATCAGTTTGCAAAATTCTATATTAAAAAATGAAGTAGGTGATTTAAACAACAAAAATAGCGAATTAAATAAACAAGTTCAAGATTTGAACAACGTAATTGGCGATTTGCAAGAAACGGTTAACTTCTTTGAAAATCAAATTGCTTTGATTACTTATGAAGTTAATGGTCAAGTTTGGAAAATCGACGTTGCCCAAGTTGGCGAAAAAATTGAATTGCCTGTTGCCCCCGACACCGCAACCGAAATCTTTAACGGTTGGAAAGTGGAAGGCGATGACAAAGTATATGCTGGTACTTATAAAGCAACAACTGGTGTAAAATTTGTTGCCGATATGTTTAACCCAGCAGATATCAAAGGTTCATGGCAACCAATGGAATGGAACGGTAATAATGATTTTAGTAGTTCTGGTGTATGGACCGATGGTGTTGATCAATATCTTGGTCTAGATTATCGCTTAAACAAAGCAACCAATACATGGGAAGAAATGACATGGAATTTTGAAGATGAAAAACCAAATTATTTTTATGTTGCATGTATTTGGACTGATGGTATGAATTATTATTATTCAAATGATAGTGAACAGTATGTATTAGATAGAGAAACAAAGACATGGAAACTTATGCAATGGAATGGTTTAACTTCTTTCCGTGGTGATTACGTTTGGGAACATGCGGGAAAAATTTATTACTCATATAGTCATGTCTTTTACAGTTTAGATTCCAGCACACACACTTGGACAGATATGAATTGGGATATAAATACTAATTTTGATGGTACTTTGATTTGGTCAAATGGTATGAATTGTTATTATTCTGCTGGTGAAACGGCTGCTAATTATAGTAGACAGTACAAAGTTGATTTTGAAAACAAAAAGTTAGTACCAGTTGAATGGACAGGTTTAACCAGTTTTTATAGGGAAAATATTTGGACTGATGGAAGTAATTATTATTTTTCATACGAAAACGATCATTATGTAGCAAGTATTGCATCAACAAAGTGGACAAAACTTGATTGGAGTAGCGAAAGTCGAATTTTTGGTAATAATATTTGGACGGACGGTACAAATTGCTATTATTCAAGTGGTAGCAACCAATACGTATTCGTTAAAGCGTAACATTCGCAACATAAAAAAGGGCTTGTCATCGCAAGCCCTTTTTTTGATTGATTACGAAAGAAGTTTATCTAATTCTACTGTTTTTTCTTTTAGTTTTTCAATACTTTCTTTAGTTTCAGTAGTGGGTTCTTGTTTGGATTCTGAATCTTTAGTAGCAACTTTATTTTCTTCTGTCGTGATTTTTATATCATCTTTGTTGAAGTCTTTTATTTCATTGAGTTTTTTGTTTTCAGTATCAGAATCTGATTTACTGATATATTTGTCTAAATCAACTTCTTTTTCTTCTAAATCATTGATGTCGCCTTTATCTTCTGTTTCTTGAATAGGAGTCTCAACATCATCACCACCATAAATTGGATTGTCATTTCCTTGTTCATTATCGCCAGGGTTTTGTTCATCGCCAGGTTTCGTTGGGTCTTCTGGGGTTTGTTCATTGCCGGGATTTTCGTCACCAGGATTTTCGTTACCAGGTTTTTCGTTACCAGGATTTTCATTATCTCCTGGTTTTTCGTTGTCACCTGGGTTTTGTTCGTCGCCTGGTTTCGTTGGGTCTTCTGGTTCTTGTTCGTCGCCGGGTGTTTGTTCGTCGCCTGGGGTTGGTGGCGTTGGCATAGTTCTATTTTTGTCTAAATCAAAAGTATGACCATAAGCAATAAAGATACTTACATTCATTTTTTTGCCTTTGTATGTTACACCAACTGAAGCACAAACGTCTAACAACATATTTTGAACGTTTGCTAAACTCTTAGCACTAAAATCAAGAGCAAGTCTATTGTTAACATTCCATGTGTAACCACCATAAAGACCAAAAGGAGTACTGATTTCTTTTTTATATTTATCAAATTGAACGCCGCCTTTTAATCCCATATAAGCGCCATTGTTGTTATTAAATGTTTTTCCAATTCCTAACTTTGGTAAAATTTGAATGGAATCATTTCCACCGTTAATACCTTTATTTACGTTAACTTCGCCACCATAGATAAAATTGATACCGTTAATAAATACGTTTGTTACGTCTATTCCAAGACCAATACCAGTAAATTTATTAGTTGTGGTAGAGGATACACTGACGTTAACATCTTTTTTATTTGCTTTAGTTTGTTTTGTCATAATTTCAGGGTTAATTTCTGTATCATAACCTAAAATTTGGACTCTTGAAAGTATACGGTTAAATGCATTTTGAATGGTGTAGTTACACATAAGGATGTAAGCAGGATTTTGACCATTCTTTTTTTCGCCAAACATCATTTGTGGTAATAAATCAGATGTTTTTTGTATAAGTTCAATCAAAAGTAGATAATCGTTTTCGCCAATTTTTGTTTTGCATGTAATATCCTTGATTTTTGTAAAATTATTTTTAATTTGTTTAGCAATTTTTGCGCCATTTTGACCACGAACAGCATATTCATATTCACAGTAATCAAGAATATTTTTTTCAAGGTCGTTCAATAACGAAAAACTTTCTTTGCGCATATCACGTTTTTCTTCGTTAGTTAATTTGAAATATTGATTTTTTCCATCACGTTCATCAAGAATTGTAATAGCACCTTCATCTGCTTGAAGACGAACCATTGTCAATGTATCCAAAATCATATGAATATTGTGTTGAACGATACTACGAGCTACTTGAATGTTTTGTTCGTTAGTCGTTTTTTGACCACGATTTGTTGCAATATCATTATATTGTTCTTTGGTTAAACCAGAATTAGCAACAGTTTCACTTTCTAAAGAATTGTATACTCTCGCTAATGTTAAACTACTTGTGTTCATATCAATAATGAGATTTGCAAGTTCTTCTTGAACTTTTTGTTCGGAAATTTCATCTTTGTTAGTTACTCTATTTAATTTGCTTGATAAAATATCCTTAAGAAGATTTTCTGCTTGTTTTTCGTTAAGGTTTTTTACCATTTTTTCATACGAAACAATTTTATTACCAAGTGAGGTGTTTTTGTCATAGCCTTGATCTAATGCTGCTGCATTGCAATGGAGCATACCTGCGAGCATAAAAGTTGATAATAGTTTTTTAAATTTTTTATCCATGCTTAAATATTACCAAAAAAGTCGCCTATAGTCAATAATTACAAAAAAATATTTTAACAATTTTTTTAAAAAAAAGATAAGCAATAAAAAGTGCTTGTCTTTTTTTTTGTGGTATGATATTATGATTTTGTTCGCGGGAGTAGCACAGCGGTAGTGCGTCGCCTTGCCAAGGCGAAGGTCGTGAGTTCGAACCTCATTTCCCGCTCCAGAATAAAAAAATAGAGGCTGTTATGCCTCTATTTTTAATTGTGTTGATAATGTTTGCCAAGCCTTTGTAACTGCTTTTTCTTTTTTACTTTCTAGCATTATACGGAGGATTGGTTCAGTTCCACTTTTGCGAATGACTTTGCGAATGTTGCGTGGGTTAAAGTTTGCAATAATCGATTCGTAATTTTCAGGTAATTTTTCAATATTGATGTTATAATAAACTTGATAGTATGGGTGATATGTGTTTAGAATTGCCCGTAAGCCTTCAATACCTTTTTCTTTGTAAGCATTTGCTACCAAAATAATTGCATCAAGCGCATCCGAAGAACTATTATTAGTTTCAAAATAATAGTGTCCACTTTTTTCTGCACCCAAAATTACGTGTGAAGATCGCATATAACTTAAAACACTTTGTCCACCAACTTTACT
>JAZSAE010000071.1:0-3346 GCA_045601705.1 Clostridia bacterium
CATAATATTTAATTTGATTTTTGTCATTGATATGTTTAGCAACACTCTGTCCAATGTTGATTAGTAATGAACCAGAACCACTAGTCGGGTCATAAATTTTAATTTCTTTACAATCTTTCAAGTGTTCCGCAATGATCTCACTCATCAAAAGCGAAACTTCGTGTGGTGTATAAAACTCTCCCGCTTTTTTACCAGCATTTGCTGCAAAATTACTAATCAAGTACTCGTAAATAAAACCAAGAACATCATAGCCTTGTTTATTGTCCATTGGAATAATCTTAATCAAATGAATTAGCTCGCGAACAGCTTTGGTTTGCGCATTAGCATCTGAACCCAATTTTGACAATCCAGTTTCAAGTGTTAAGAAAATCTTGTCAAAAACTTTAATATGTGCAGGATTGATAAGACGATTAAATGCTGACAAAGCATCACGAACATCACCAATATTAAAATCAGAGCCTTTGTTTAACCAAGTTGAAAACAGATTTTTATATTCAATGAAATAACCAATGTTTTGTTGAATTGATTTTACATCTTCAACATCATCTTCGGTAATACTCTTGATGTCTTCTAGTGTTGCACCTTCTTTTCTAAAATACTCTTCTTCCCTTTCAGACAAGAACTTATAAAAAATAAAACCAAGGATATAGTCCTTGTACTCACTCGCTTCAATCTTTGAACGCATTTCATTGGCGGCTGCCCAGATTTTTGATGCTAGTTGCTGTTTATTCATTTGTTTCTCCTAATTTTCAGTTTAACATAACTATCTAAAATTGACGACAATTTTAACTCATAAATAATACTTTGAGATCGTGGCGTGCCTTTATATATAACAAGTGGCGTCGCTTCGCTCCGCCAATAAAGGCCCGCCACTCTACTCAACTCCTTCGTGCCAAACGGCAACTAATGGGGTTGGCGCGCAGGCTTTTCGCCAAACCCCATTTAGTCGTTGCCGTCGTTAATTGCACTTTCGCATTTCCGCAATTATGTCTTCGTTGACTTTGCCCTTAACGACACCTTCGTCAATGCACACAAAGTCATCGAACAGCAGTAACTTGCTGTCCTCTCGCCCAATACGACACACGACATCTTCATCACGAATGTCAGCAAGAAAGTATTGGTATAGCCCTTTGCTATACACAATCTTCTCCTCTGTCTTTTCAAGATACTTCAAAATGTAGTTAATTTCTTTGTAGAGTTCTTTATTCGAAGCAATGTATTCAAAATCCGTTCGACCAAATCTCTCGTTGAAATAAGTGTTTTGAATGGTTGTCGTGCGTTTATGCAACTTGAAATTATAGTCGGTATGTTCTTCCAATGAACCGACCATTCCACCGTCTGGAATGTAAAATAAGCCGTGAAAATGCAATCGTTTAGTTTCCGGAGCTCGTTCCCAAACGCCCATATATTTCCAATGTTTTCGATTACACAAATTTCTAAAACAAGTTTTTAACTTCTTTTGAAAACTAGCTTCATCTAATTTAGAGCTATCATAAGTAAATGTTACAAAGTAATTGAAATCTACAAGTGCTGCTTTACGCATCATTCTTGTACGACGAACAACTAAATTATGATATTTCCTACGCAAGTTAATCTTAACAAAATTACAACACTGCTCTTCATTTTTGAAGTAAGGTAATATCTTTTCTACAATAAACTTTTTTCTTTCACGATATGGTAACTCTAAACTTTCCTTATAAGTTTCATTAAACAAATCACGATAAGTTTTATCCGACACAGGTGTTTCTTTAATTGGTTCAACAACAGGTTGAATCAACGGTTCTGTGTCAGGGAAAATATCAACATCCATTGTTACTGGAACAAGTCCATCATACAGCGTAACACAGGGCTCTGGTTTCCCAGAGTCCTGCTCGCTGTTAAGCTTTATTTTGGCCGGTGGTGGTTTATAGTATTTCTTTTTAGTAAACCGAGTTGTGTGTGGAATTGCTATATAATGTGCACCGTCAAAATAAACTTTACTATCTAGGTACGGCATTCTTCACCACCCGACTTTTGCTTGCGAAGTTGTCTTTGATACACACGATCTACACGGTCAATTTTTCTAAATGCCTTCTTCATATTCTTGAAAATATAAGCACATATTTTAGCGTTATACTTTTCTGGAACATAATCAACCGTGTCTAAGGTGTGTTCAAAAGTTTTGTAAAACTCAACAAGTGTTGCATTTATCAGCTCGTTCTTGTGAAAGTTTAACATCGCCCTTTGCCCTCCTTACATAAAAGTTTTTTGGTAATTCGTCATCGACCGACTCCAAATATTTGATGTATCCTTCTAAACTCTGCTCGGTCGGTTCACTGACTTGATAATCAAAATCTTCATCAAAATGCCCATCATAAAATTTGGGTTTACAACATTGACTGTCATACATACTAAAAACATTATAATCAGCGACTTCAATTTCTTCTGTGTAACAACTACTATCCTTGCGGCCAGATGCCATATATTTATCAAACAACTGACTGTTATCTATTTTTCTTACTAACCACTTTAATGCTTTAACTTGTCCACGATCATCATACGAAATCCATAATTTACATATTTCAATAAAACTTGCTAATTCTCGTATATTAACATCAATTAACATTGGTCTTTGTGTATCTAAATAAATATCCAAATTATTGTGTCCGTGTTGCTCATACCAGCGTGATTGCCATTCTGGATAATACATACTCATACGACTATTTAAGTATTTTTGAGCTTCTGTTATACCAATTACTTCATAGGGTAAATTGAAATGGGTTTTAACGAATGGATTGGCAAACCCCAAACGAAATGGGTTAATCAAACGGTTCGACCTAGGTCGATACCTAAACCTGCGAAAGGTAATATTGTAATTAGCACTCACGCAATGTTTAGGTATTGTTAGGTCAAATCCATTTTCATTTTTGCGTTTAATCTCATTCGCCATTAGTTTGTTACGATAATGGTCAAATGCAAACTTATTCAGACAATGTGTCATATAACAAGTCTTCCCCGTTCTCGGTGGCGCAAAAATAATTGTAATCATAAACTACCCAATTACATACTCTCTAGTTAGCTGATAATGAGTATAAATCAATTCGTTATCAACAAAATCGCAAGTACTGTAGTAGCAATGTTCACCCAGTTTATAAACGATACTACCTTGAAAATTACCAGTACCCCAAAGCTGTTCAACCCAAGTGTTTGTCGTTTTGTCTAACACATATTGTAATTCATTATATGAATAATAAATATTGATTCCATCCGACCAAACCATGCTTCCCATCATAGCAATGTTCCACTCTGTACTAACCCATTTTTCTGTTGTTCTATCAAACATCAAATGATAATTTTCACTACTAGG
>JAZSAE010000072.1:0-6993 GCA_045601705.1 Clostridia bacterium
ATAATCAACAATGTATCCCCACGTTTTAACCACTGGGGATATATTTTTTTAGCAGCTTCACGGTCAGCAACGTAAGCAACTTCACCCTGCCAATCTTGTAAACCTTGCTTAAAATACACTCGGTTAAGTTCCCCCACCACAATGACAGCATCAGCTACTTCTTTGATTTGCGCACAAAACTCACGGTGCGCACTTGCTGTGTTTGTTCCCTGTTCGACAAAACCTGGCGTTTGGACAACTTTACGACCAGTTTGTGTACGCAACACAGCTAATGCACTTTTTGCACTAACTGGATTAGCATTGTAACTGTCATCGAAAATGATGATGCCATTTGGTGCTATAATTTTTTCTAAACGATGTGGCGTCGCCTGTAAAGTCTTGGCAACTTGTCTAATTTCATTATCACTGACACCGAACAACCGTGCCAAGACTACAGCCATCTGTAAATTTTTCTGCTGGTGTTCACCACATAAGTTTGTTTCTATATGTTTGCATTTCGCCGCTTTCACAAGTACTAAATTTGGATGTTCCAATTTTTGACACCACTCATTATCGCCGTCCGTAATGGCAATTCCATTTTTGGGTAATGCTTGTAATAATTCAGCTTTAGTACGTGCCACCGTTTCAACATCACCAAACGTTGCCAAATGACAAGCCCCAATACTGGTGACTATTCCGTGCTGTGGTTGTAATAAATTACACAACTCTTTAATTTCCCCCTCACGACGTGCCCCCATTTCCATAATCAAAACTTGCGTATCAGACTGCAAATTTTCGTTGACCGTCCGTGCTAGTCCCATCGGTGTGTTAAAACTAGCAGGACTGGCCACCACACGATATTTCACACTTAACAACTGCGCCAAAATATTTTTCACCGACGTTTTCCCATAACTTCCTGTAATTCCAATTTTAATTAAATCAGGACGTTGGCGTAAAGTTCGTTGTGCACGACGCAAAAAATGTTTTTGCACACGCTTTTCATACGGTCGCATTAACCAATTTGCGCAAGCGAGCGTTTGTGCCAAACATAACAATGGTAACCCGAAACCCAAAATAACCAAAAATACCGTCAGCCAATGCAACCGACACACACGAGCCGTCCATTGCACTTTACCTGTGGTAACTTTGCCCATTAAATTCCAATATGCGTGATTTTGATACCCACAGATTTGCATCTTATACAACAAATCATTCCATCGATGTAGCATCATTGCGCCCCTTGATGACTTGCCAAAAAATTGTTAACATCATTGATAAATCGTGCACTTTCTTCCAAATATGCAAAATGACCTTTACCACGATAAATAATTTTTTGCGCGTGTGGTATCAAAGTACACCACCGTTTCATCTGCTTTAACGGCGTATCACAATCACGACTGCCCCAAACAAGCAAAGTCGGTGCCTGAATTTGTTTTACTTCCAAACTTAAATCACGGTGAATAATGTTTTGAAAAGTTTTTTTCCCATTTTCATCTAAACGACGATAATCGGCACTACCACCTTGCACACGCCACCCCAGCCGTCGTCCTAATTTATACCACCAAATCTTCCATCGTACACGCCAAGATTTTCCTACGGATAACCCAGCCCCACCCGTAATAATCACCTGCGTAAACAAATGAGGATGTCGCGCGTTTAAGATTGCCACTAAACGTGCCCCAAAAGAATGAGCGATGACGACACAGCGTGTGATTTTGTTTTGGTACAATAATTTGTCAACGTCATCGGCATAATCTTCCAAAGTGTAAACTTTTTGTGGTGGACACGGTAAATTCGGAACAAACACACGACAAGTCAAATCACGAGCAAAGTAGCGACTAATTGGCGCAAAGCTATCACAATTACCACCCCACCCGTGCAAAAACAAAAACGTTCGCATACTGTAATATATGAATTCCACCAAAATCGGTTTCGCCATATTTACAATTACGAACGTTTTACTAATTTAAGTTGCTGACAATTAACGAGCCATTTCGTGATTTTGATTTTGTACATTTTCTTTCAAAGCGTTTTTATTCACTGGAATCAATTTAGTCTTACGCACTAATTTATTTGTTTGGTTACAGATATCACTGCATTTGTTACTGCAACGAACATCCATATTGTCCAAAACACCTGATTCAACTAAATCTAACATTTCTTCATTATTTAATTCAAATTTTGCCATTATTAACTCCTTTATTTTATTAAGTAAATTTACAAATTCATCATATTAGCAACAGTCGATTGAATTTCTACTCCCGAAAGTTCACCAACTTCCAATACGTCTAAACCTTCTTGACTAACTTCATTCATTTCTTCACGCAATTTCTTTGCTTGGAAGTCACGTTTTAATGCTCTCTTCAATGAAGTATCCTTATTAAACTCTCTTAGTTTATGTAATTTTTTATAATGCTTTGCTCTTTTTTCATTACTCATTTTATTTTATCTCCTTTTTCTTCTTGACTTATTTCCACAGTAACGGTATTTGTTTTCTTTCTTAAACTCGCTAAACGAAAAGCACCACTCATTAAACAACGTAATTTTCCAAAAGTTGAACCACGAACATCTTCTGAAATTTCCCCTGATATAACACCATCGACAATTTGTTCTAATTCGATTTTGTTATTTAGTACCTTTTTAGCTTTTGCATAACCTTTGTTACGCATTTTAATCAAAGTAAGGTCGCAATTATACATTTTCTTTTAATTACTTCCCAATATCGATTTGTGGTTCAAGGTTATTTGTTTTTAACGTGGTTTTCTTGAAATCAGTGTTTAACGAACTAAGTTTATGTTGGTATTGAACTTCTGGAAGTCGGTTACGTTTTCTCAATGATGTCAAAATCTCTTTAATCAATTCTTTCAATTCATAAACGTTACTTAATAATTTTTTCACACCGTAACGTTCTGGCCGCAAACTATGCACCACATCAGATTTTACTTTTAATAAGAGAGTTTCGTTTTTTGCCACTTCGGCCATACGAAAATCATCCCATAAAATATCACGCACCATCTTCTTGATTAAATAATCTAATTCTTCTTCTGCTACTTCTTTACTATAAGGTTGATACATAATTACTCCTTTTGTTTGACTTGTTATCTTATCATATTTCAACAAGCAAAGTCAAGGTACTTACTGTTTTTTATGGACGATAAACTCACCATTATAAAATGGTTGCAAAGCAAACGGACTGACAGTTTCACCTGCCTGGAATTTACGCATCGCTTCGTCGACATCAAGCCGTTCGCGCAATTCAATGACAGGAATTTTTTGCGCATAAGCAAAGGCTTTGGCAACAGCTAACCCAACACGAATTCCCGTCCACGAACCTGGCCCAGTTACCACAGCCACTGCATCAAATTTTGGTACATTCAATTCACGAATCAAGCGATTAATGTTTTTATCGTGCTGTCTTTGTTCCTCACAAGTCTTGGTTACCGTTAATTTACCATCCACAGCCAAAGCAACGACTAATTGCGTTTGCGTACTATCAATCAATAATAAATTCACGATTTCCATTCTCCTTTACTTGAATTGTTACTTTAATCGCATTCGGTATTATCATTTCATTTGGCCATTCAATAAAAACATAATTACCAGCTACCATTAAATCTGCTAAACCAATACTTTGCGTTGCGCTTTCCAATGTTTGATTTTCATTTTCCCACAGGCGATATAAATCAGCGTGAAAAATATTGTCGGCGTACTGGTTAATAATTGTATAAGTTGGACTAGCTGGCAAAGCTGTCGGACACAAAATACGCACAATTTCGCCGACCAAAGTTGTCTTTCCTGCCCCCATTGCGCCAGACAATAAAACAACACCACCGTTATTTTGTTGCAGACGGTGGGCAATTTGTTGCGCTGTTTTGCGTGTCGCATTGAGATTCATATTTTACTATATCATTTTTTTGTGGTGGCGCAAAGCGACTAATCGCCGCCAATGTAAAGACCAAACAAGCAATTACAATATAATAAACTTGAAACTTTACCACATAACTACTGAATAACAAGATAATACCGACAAAAACTAAACCTTTGGTGCGTTCACGAGCAAAAACTCGACGCCATAAATCTCGTAATACCATACGCCAATGACGACGTGGTTTTTTGGGTGCTTTTTTCCACGCTTGCCAAAATTTACGCCCTGCCGTTAACTCATAAATAATATTGATTGCCGCAGTTAAAAACAGCGACCACCACCAACTGCGTAACAACAAAAATAGCACAACAAAGATAAAAAAACCACGCACAAAAATATTACTTAAATATGCAAAACAATTCATTAAAATTTATTATTGACAATGCGTGCTGTAGATTGCATAATAACTCAATTTTTAATGCTTTACAGCAGAAAATAATAATAAAAGGTAGGGTTTTATGCAGTGGCAAAATTCACAGGAGAAAAAATCATTGAACTAAAAAACGTCGTAAAAATCTACGACAAAGAAACGGCCGTAGATGACGTTTCCTTATCCATCAAAAAAGGAGATTTCGTAACCATTTTAGGTCCATCGGGTTGTGGTAAAACTACAATCTTACGTATGATTGCCGGTTTCGAACAACCAACGGCAGGTGCGATTTATTTGGAAGGCGTTGATGTTACATCAATCCCCCCCTATAAACGCAACATTAACACCGTTTTCCAAAAATATGCGTTGTTTCCACACTTAAACGTGTTCAATAACATCGCTTATGGTTTGAAATTGAAAACCGTTCCAGACGCAAATGCAAAAAAAGGTCATCGTTTACTCAGTCAGGAAGAAATCAACGACAAAGTTAACCGTGCTTTACGTATGGTTGACCTTGAAGCGTATGGTCATCGTGACATTGACAGCCTTTCCGGTGGTCAACAACAACGTATTGCAATTGCACGTGCGATTGTTAATGAACCAAAAGTTTTACTTTTGGACGAACCATTGTCAGCACTTGATTTGAAAATGCGTAAAGAAATGCAAATTGAATTACGTCGTTTACATAAAGAATTAGGTATTACCTTTATCTATGTTACCCACGACCAAGAAGAAGCAATGACAATGAGTGATACTATCGTGGTAATGCGTGATGGTCAAATTCAGCAAGTTGGTACACCAAAGAAAATTTATGATGAACCACAAAACGCTTACACAGCAGACTTTATCGGCGAAAGTAACATTATTTCTGGTAAAATGGTCAAAGACAACTTAGTTGAATTCTTTGGTCATCAATTCCCTTGTACTGATAAAGGATTCAAACAAAACGAACCAGTTGATATTGTCGTACGTCCTGAAGATATAAAAATCAACCCACGTGAACCTCAATTTGAAGGTACTGTGATGAGTGTGGTTTTCAAAGGTACGTTCTATGATATTACCGTAGTTTTAGACAACTACGAATTATCGGTAAAAAACACCAAATCATATACCGTTGGTGACAAAATTACAATGAGTATTGCACCAGACGGCATTCACGTTATGCCAAAAGAAGCAATTACCAACGAATACAAAACCGAAATTGTGGGTGAAAACACCATTACGATCGGCGAAACCGAATTCGAATTCATACCAGCCGCAGGTGAAACATTTACCAAAGGCGACAAAGTTATCGCAACAATTAACTTTGATAAAATTGAATTAACCGACAACGAAGAAGAAGGACAAATCAGTGGTAACATTACTGATATGATTTATAAGGGCAAATATTACCAAGTTAAAATTTGGTTAGATAATGATACGGCGTTAATCGTGGATACACCGTATGACTGGAACACCGACGACCGTGTTGGACTTGTTATCAAAAAAGAAGATATTAAGGTGCGCCACGATGAAAAAGATTAACTTTAATTCACGCAGCTTATTTGCCCTTCCTTATTTAATCTATATGTTCATTTTTGTTGTTGTTCCCTTGTTTATGTTACTTGGGTACGCATTCTTTGGCGACGGTAGTTTCTCTTTCGCAGAAGTTTCAGCTTTCTTCACTGATAGCAGCCAATGGGCAACTATCGGTCGCAGTCTTCGCATTGCTTTAACAGCTGCTTTAACTTGTATCTTAATCGGTTACCCACTTGCTTATGCAATTTCTAAAATTCGCTCAAAAACAGCTCAATATATGGTCTTAATGGCTTTGGTTGCTCCAATGTGGATTAACGGCTTATTACGTACCATTGCTTTAAAAGATTTGGTAACCTTGATTGATACTTTCTTTATGGAAAAACTTGGTTTTTCATTAGGCTTTGAAACTGGCGAAACCTTATTAACTTTAGGTTTAATCATCGACTATTTACCATTTATGTTAATGCCAATCTATTTGGTAATTACCGGCATTCCTAAATCCTATTTGGAAGTTAGTGCTGACTTAGGCGCTTCACCATTCATCACTTTCACTAAAGTTGTTTTACCATTATCAATGTCAGGTATTATCAGTGGTTTCTTAATGGTCTTCACCCCTGCTGTTTCCACCTATTATATGAGTGAATACTTAGGTAACCAAAGCACCTTTATGATTGGTGAACAATTAAACATTATGTTTACGAAAGACAATAAATCTGGTGCAGCCGTCATTGCTTTGGTACTTTTGGCTTTGGTTGGCTTGTCCGTGTTTATTGCAAACTGCCTATCACGTATTGGCAACAACAAAAAAGGAGGTATCGCCTAAATGGGAATGACTTTAATCTTAATTGTTATGGCAATTGTTTATTTGCCGATTCTCTTACTTATTTTCCTATCTTTCAGCGACGGTCTTGGATTTTACGTCGAATTATTCACCACAACTGAATATATGACAGCTGTTGGCAATACACTGCTCATTGCTTTTGTTGCGTCTTTAATTGCGACAATTATTGCGTCAATGGCAGCTACCGGAATCTTATACTTGGGAAAACGTACCCGTGCCATTACTATGGCAGTTAACCAATTGCCGGTCATCAATGCCGACATCGTTACATCTTTCAGTTTAGTTTTGTTATTTGTTGGTTTAGGTATGGCTAACTTTGGTTTACTTAAATTATTGTTAGCACACATCTTAATTGCTTTA
>JAZSAE010000073.1:0-2240 GCA_045601705.1 Clostridia bacterium
CGCTTGGGAATTGGCTTTGGATGGCAAAGTTGCACCTACGCCCGAACAACAATATATAGAACAAGTCATCAATACTTTTACTGACTTACGTGAAAAAATTGACACACGTATCAGTGAGCATTTGCAAAAATGGACATTGGACCGTTTGCGTCAAACTGACTTGGCTGTTTTGCGTTTGGCGGCTGCCGAGATGATGATTGGTACTGTACCAACACCTGTAATCATCAATGAAGCTGTAAACTTAGCAAAAAAATATGGCGATGCACAAAGTGGTGGTTTTGTAAACGGGCTTTTAGCAAAATTGTCGGAGTAGTATGGAATTATCGGTTACGCAATTAAATAACTACATTAAATCGGTTTTTGTCGCCGAAGAAATGTTACACAACATTTTGTTGAACGGGGAAGTGTCAGGTGCTTCGGTACGTGGCAATGGTATTTGGTTTACTCTGCGTGATCGTGAAGCATCAATTCCGTGTGTTTGTTGGGATAAAACTCGTTGTGCTGTGAAAAATGGCGATCAAGTTACAGTGCGTGGTACTGTTGATTACTGGCAAAAGGCAGGAAAAATCAATTTCAATGTTCACGCTTTGGTAAAGACTGGAACGGGCGATTTGTTGGAACAACTTAAAGCCTTAACCGAAAAATTAAAAAAAGAAGGTTTATTTGATAAGAAAAAAACTTTGCCAGCCAAAGTCAAACGTATCGGTGTCGTCAGTTCCCGTTATGGTGCTGTCATTCATGACATTATGACTGTTACCAGACGCCGTAATCCAGTTGTCGATATTGTGCTTTACCCGGCTGCTGTGCAGGGTGAAAGTGCAGTTCGTGAAATTTGTGCTGGTGTTGATTATTTTAATCGAGTTAAAAATGTCGATTTAATTATTGTGGCTCGTGGTGGTGGTTCAAACGAAGATTTATCTTGTTTTAATACAGAACTTGTGGCTCGTACTGTGGCTGGAAGTGAATTGCCAATTGTGGCAGCTGTCGGCCACGAAACGGATTTTACTTTGGTTGATTATGTAGCCGATTTACGTGCGCCAACACCTTCAGCAGCTGCAGAAATGGTTGTTCCGGAATTAGTATCACAAAAAGATGTCGTCTTACGTTTATGGTCACAAATGAAATATGCAATTACCAGTCGTCTACAGCAAGTGCGTACGCAGGCGTTAGGTTTCTTAAATTTATTTCCAAAAGATTTTGTAGCTGTTGCGAAAAACGGACAAGTTGTCAAAAGTGTTAAAGACATACAACCAAAAGACAAATTGCAAATTTGTTTCAATGATGGTAGAATTGGAGTAACAGTCGATGAATAAAACAATTGCAGAATTAGAAAAATTAACGCAGTCAATCCAAGCCGAAAAACGTATTGACCAAGCTTTGGACACTTTTATCAGTGGGGCGCAGTTAGTTAAAACTGTGTTGAAAGAACTTGACCAAGCCGAAGGTAAGGTTTACGAAATTGTGGATGATATTGAAAAATTGATGGAGGAATAAAATGCTGAACACATTACGTATTCAAAATCTAGCGTTAATTCCGGCTGTGGAAATCAATTTTGGTTCGTCTTTTAACGTTTTAACAGGGGAGACTGGTGCAGGTAAATCAATTATTATTGGTAGTCTTAATTTTATTTTTGGCGATAAGTTGTCGGTTAATGCAATCCGTCATGGTGCAGATTTTGCTCGAGTTACGGCTGTGTTTGATGAAACGATTATTGTACGTACTTTGCATGCAAATGGCAAAAGTGAAATTCGTGTCAATGATGAACCAATGACTTTAAAAGGTTTGCGTGAAGTTGCCAGTAATTTAATTGATATTCATGGTCAGCACGATACTGAAAAATTATTAGATGCGAAAAATCATTTAAACATTTTAGATGCTTTTGCGAAAGTTGATTTGTCGGAATATCAAAAAGCGTTTACTCAACTACAAGCTTTACGTGAAGAGTTGGCAACGTATGGTGATAACCCAGAAGAACGTGCTCGTTTACTGGATTTATATCAATATCAAATTAACGAAATTGAACGTGCTAATTTATTGGTTGATGAAGAAGATAATTTAAACCAACGTTCACTAGTTTTACGCAATGCCGAAAAGTTAGCCGAAGGTTTACAACAAGTTATAGACCATTTAACTGACGCTGATGGGGCGTTAGGTGTTGCACAAAAACGTATGCTTGGTATTCAACAGTACGATAACAAGTTGCAAATTTTGGCTGAACGTTTGAGTGCAGCAAATAGTG